>NZ_AP022842.1:3930000-3935000 GCF_011398925.1 Bacillus sp. KH172YL63 | reverse complement strand
TACCGGGGCTAAACGTATCACCGAAGCTGTGGATTGACACCTTTAGGTGTCAGTGGTAGGAGAGCGTTCTAAGGACTGCGAAGCTAGACCGTAAGGACTGGTGGAGTGCTTAGAAGTGAGAATGCCGGTATGAGTAGCGAAAGATGGGTGAGAATCCCATCCACCGAATGCCTAAGGTTTCCTGAGGAAGGCTCGTCCGCTCAGGGTTAGTCAGGACCTAAGTCGAGGCCGATAGGCGTAGACGATGGACAACAGGTTGATATTCCTGTACCACCTCTTTCCGTTTGAGCAATGGGGGGACGCAGGAGGATAGGGTAAGCGCACTGCTGGATATGTGCGTCTAAGCAGTTAGGCTGATGATGAGGCAAATCCCGTCATCGTGAAGGCTGAGCTGTGATAGCGAGCGAATTATAGTAGCGAAGTTCCTGATTCCACACTGCCAAGAAAAGCCTCTAGCGAGGAAAAAGGTGCCTGTACCGCAAACCGACACAGGTAGGCGAGGAGAGAATCCTAAGGTGAGCGAGAGAACTCTCGTTAAGGAACTCGGCAAAATGACCCCGTAACTTCGGGAGAAGGGGTGCTCTGGTAGGGTGCAAGCCCGAGAGAGCCGCAGTGAATAGGCCCAGGCGACTGTTTAGCAAAAACACAGGTCTCTGCGAAGCCGTAAGGCGAAGTATAGGGGCTGACGCCTGCCCGGTGCTGGAAGGTTAAGAGGAGTGCTTAGCGCAAGCGAAGGTGCGAATCGAAGCCCCAGTAAACGGCGGCCGTAACTATAACGGTCCTAAGGTAGCGAAATTCCTTGTCGGGTAAGTTCCGACCCGCACGAAAGGCGTAACGATCTGGGCACTGTCTCAACGAGAGACTCGGTGAAATTATAGTACCTGTGAAGATGCAGGTTACCCGCGACAGGACGGAAAGACCCCGTGGAGCTTTACTGTAGCCTGATATTGAATTTTGGTACAGCTTGTACAGGATAGGTAGGAGCCTTGGAAACCGGAGCGCCAGCTTCGGTGGAGGCATCGGTGGGATACTACCCTGGCTGTATTGAAATTCTAACCCGCGCCCCTTATCGGGGTGGGAGACAGTGTCAGGTGGGTAGTTTGACTGGGGCGGTCGCCTCCTAAAGAGTAACGGAGGCGCCCAAAGGTTCCCCTCAGAATGGTTGGAAATCATTCGCAGAGTGTAAAGGCACAAGGGAGCTTGACTGCGAGACCTACAAGTCGAGCAGGGACGAAAGTCGGGCTTAGTGATCCGGTGGTTCCGCATGGAAGGGCCATCGCTCAACGGATAAAAGCTACCCCGGGGATAACAGGCTTATCTCCCCCAAGAGTCCACATCGACGGGGAGGTTTGGCACCTCGATGTCGGCTCATCGCATCCTGGGGCTGTAGTCGGTCCCAAGGTTGGGCTGTTCGCCCATTAAAGCGGTACGCGAGCTGGGTTCAGAACGTCGTGAGACAGTTCGGTCCCTATCCGTCGTGGGCGCAGGAAATTTGAGAGGAGCTGTCCTTAGTACGAGAGGACCGGGATGGACGCACCGCTGGTGTACCAGTTGTCTTGCCAAAGGCATCGCTGGGTAGCTATGTGCGGAAGGGATAAGTGCTGAAAGCATCTAAGCATGAAGCCCCCCTCGAGATGAGATTTCCCATCACGTAAGTGAGTAAGATCCCTAGAAGATGACTAGGTAGATAGGTCAGAGATGGAAGCATGGCGACATGTGGAGTTGACTGATACTAATCGATCGAGGACTTAACCACAAAGAGTCATATTTATATGAACAATCGGCTGATATTCGGCTTTCTTGACATCAATTCTTTATCTAGTTTTGAAGGAACAAACCTTCAATTAAATATTCGTCTGGTGATTATGGCGAAGAGGTCACACCCGTTCCCATGCCGAACACGGAAGTTAAGCTCTTCAGCGCCGATGGTAGTTGGGGGATCTCCCCCTGTGAGAGTAGGACGTCGCCAGGCAAATAGTAGAAAAGAGTAGCTCTTTAGGGGGTTGCTTTTTTTTTGTATTGTTTTTTGGAGTGGGGGCTTCCGGGGGTGGTGGTTAGTGATTGAGTTGGATGGTCGTTGGGGCAGGAAGAGTGAAGCTGGCGAAGACATTAGCGGTTCATCAATAGTCACAGCTTTAGCGCAGATGGTAATTTGGGTTCGATATTAGATTGTGGGATGTCGCCAGGGGATATTTAGAAGGGTAGCTATTTGAGAGTTACTCTTTTTTGGTTGGTTTGGAAGTGGGAGGGGGAATGGTTGGTGAGAAGGGGGACTCCCGGGGAAGGGACTTTGTAATGAAGTGTGAATTTAATATAATGTCACGGTTCGAACATGGTTAATATTGTTAATAGACGCATAAACCAAATAAAGTGACGCATAAATGAAAAAAACGATGCATAAACCACTGAATCAGACGCAAAAAATTAAAAAAAGACGCATAAGCATTGCAAAACGACGCAATAAATATGTTTTCATAACTTCTAAGTCTTTCAAACCAATGAAAAATCACAAATTCATCCTACCTCTAGCGAACTTTAATAAAAATTTGACAAAGATCCTGCACACTATACTGAATATTAATGTTTTTGTTTCTACCTATTACCCTATTAAGCTCCTACATCAAAAAGAATATGCTCTTTTAAAAAAAGAGTATTCTGCCGCAATGACTCATAATTTCAAGTGTTTCATCTCATCTCTAGTAACTACTTTCTTCATCTCATAGGCTAAGTGTTTCAAAATTAACCCTACTCAAAAGGTCCTAACAAGACTAAAAGAGAAAACATACATGCTTTCTCATATATGATCATCTTACTTACCCCACAAAAAGACCGTAGAAGCAGACAACCAAACTCTCTACTTCTACGGTTCATCAGATTGTCTATTCAAAAACTATTACCCTACATGACAAAAATACTCATCACCAACACGGCCCCAAATCCAACAACCGCTATAAGCGTCTCCATGATGGACCAGGATCTCAGTGTATCCTTTACATCCATCCCAAAATACCGGTTTACAAGCCAGAAACCCGAATCGTTGACGTGGGAGAGGATGGTTGAGCCTGATGCGATGGCGATGACAAATAACCCTAATTGAGGGCCGCTATAGTCTAAATCTGTCATGAGCGGAGCAAGCAGGCTTGCAGTAGTAATCATGGCGACCGTTGCTGACCCCTGTGCTATTCGGAGTATGGCTGCTATCCCAAATGCGAGAATGAGGGTTGGCAGACTGCTCGCAACCATAACGCGTGCTACTTCATATCCTACTCCAGAATCAATCAGTACTTGCTTAAACACTCCGCCTGCCCCAGTGACGAGGATGATAATTCCTGCAGGTTCCAATGCTTTATTAGCGATAAACTGAACTTCTTGTCTGGAATATCCGAGTTTGATCCCTAGAAAATAGAATGACAGCAGCGTAGCAATTAATAATGCTACAAAGGGATGTCCTATAAACGTCAAGAATTGATAAATGAATAGGTCGTCAGGGATGATGAGGCTGGATAATGTGTTTAATAGAATAAGGAACAGGGGAACCAGAATGACTCCGATCAATATTTTCAAACTGGGCGTTCCCTCTTCAGGAATGTCTGATTCCTTCTCGTCATTTGACATATATGCTGGGATGCTGATATGAATCCTTTTACTGATGTATTTACCGAATATAGGACCTGCCACAATCATCGCAGGGATTCCGGCCAGCGTCCCAAAGAATATAACCCATCCAATGTCAGCACCGATCAGCTCTGCCACGGCAACTGGTCCAGGGGTAGGTGGAATAAAGCTATGGGTGACAGCCAATCCAGCCAATAGAGGGATCCCGTAATACAGCAGGGATCGCCCGGTTCTTTTTGCCAACCCATAAATAATTGGGACTAGGATGATGAAACCTACATCGAAGAATACCGGGATAGCAATGAGAAATCCTGTGACACTCAGTGCGAGTGGAGCCTTTTCTTCCCCGTATCTCTTGATCAATGAGGAAGCGATTTTTTCCGCTCCGCCGGATACTTCCAACATTTGTCCGAACATGGCCCCAAGGCCGACAATTACAGCGACGAATCCAAGCGTGCTTCCGAGTCCCGATTGGATGGAGGAGAGCACCTGATGCAGAGGCATGCCAGCCCCCATTCCGACTAGTAGACTAACAAGCAGCAAAGCGACAAATGCATGAAGCTTTGTACGGATAACCAAATATAGTAAAGTGAAGATACCGGCTAATGCTACAATAAGAGGTATAGAAGTGGACACAGTGTTCCCCCTATCTTTTTAAAAGTAATCGGTTGCATCAAGTATATAATGAAAGAGCATTTTTCAATAGGCTTTCCTGGTATTTTGAAGAGAGAAGAAATATTTTCAGGGGAAAAAGTGATATAATAACGATAAAATGAAAATGTGTAAGAGGTGGAAACCATGAATCAACCTCAGCAGTGTATCGCAAGGGTCCGGATGCAATACCCGGATTTCAGCCAAAAAGAGAAAATGATTGCCGATTATATATTGAATTCCCCGGAGAACTTTATCCATAAAACAATCGATCAGGTCGCAGAAGAGCTTGACGTAGCGATTTCGACAGTATTCCGCTTCACGAAAACAGTCGGATTCAAAGGCTTCCAAGCAATGAAAATCACACTCGCTTCCGAAATCTCAGAGTCTATGAAAGAACTGGCGGATGAGAAGATCGCGGAAAAGGATCATGAACAAGCCATCACCGAGAAGATATTCAACAATAATATCCGCATGTTCAAAGAAACAATCGACGTAATGGACTTTTCCTCCATCAAAAAATCGGTGAATCTGATCATGCAGGCGAACCGTGTAGAATTCTACGGCTCTGAATCCTCATCCCTCGTGGCCCAGGACGCCCATCATAAATTCATCGGTTCAGGCATTTCAACCTCTGCCTACAGCGATGCCCATATTCAGCTAAAGGCAGCGGCCCAGCTGACTGAACAGGATGTCGTCATCTACCTTTCCTCTTCAGGATTGAATAAAGAAAG
>NZ_AP022842.1:3770000-3925000 GCF_011398925.1 Bacillus sp. KH172YL63 | reverse complement strand
GCGGTACGCGAGCTGGGTTCAGAACGTCGTGAGACAGTTCGGTCCCTATCCGTCGTGGGCGCAGGAAATTTGAGAGGAGCTGTCCTTAGTACGAGAGGACCGGGATGGACGCACCGCTGGTGTACCAGTTGTCTTGCCAAAGGCATCGCTGGGTAGCTATGTGCGGAAGGGATAAGTGCTGAAAGCATCTAAGCATGAAGCCCCCCTCGAGATGAGATTTCCCATCACGTAAGTGAGTAAGATCCCTAGAAGATGACTAGGTAGATAGGTCAGAGATGGAAGCATGGCGACATGTGGAGTTGACTGATACTAATCGATCGAGGACTTAACCACAAAGAGTCATATTTATATGAACAATCGGCTGATATTCGGCTTTCTTGACATCAATTCTTTATCTAGTTTTGAAGGAACAAACCTTCAATTAAATATTCGTCTGGTGATTATGGCGAAGAGGTCACACCCGTTCCCATGCCGAACACGGAAGTTAAGCTCTTCAGCGCCGATGGTAGTTGGGGGATCTCCCCCTGTGAGTAGGACGTCGCCAGGCAAATAGTAGGAAAGAGTAGCTCTTTAGAGGGCTGCTCTTTTTTGTGTGGGATTTTGGTTCTACAGTATTTGTGGGGGTTCTTACACAATTAGAAGACACAAAAAAGCACGTAATCGCCCAGTCTTTTATACTTGAATTGTCGAGAAACAAGTATAGATAGGGGATACGTGCATAATGAATTCTACCATAATGTTGCCTGGTTTTGAAGATGTAAATATCAAGAAAATGGATGAGTGACTTTGTTTGCATATAGAGCTTCCTCTTATCTCACATAAATGTCGAGAATGGGTGGCCAGCTCAAAAAGTTCATGATGACCGGTTCCAAATTAGTCGCAGCTTTCATGCAGATGGTCGTTTGGGTTCGATATTAGAGTGTGGGATGTCGCCAGGCGAATAGTTAGAAGGGTAGCTTTTTGAGAGTTACTCTTTTTAGTTGGTGTGGATGTGGGAGGGGGATGGTTGGTGAGAAGGGTGGCTTCCGGGGAAGAGATGTTGTATGGAAGTGTGGAGCTAATATATTGCTAAGGCTGAGTCGGATATAAATCGGCTAGAAATGGTAATATTGTTAAAAGACGCATAAACCAAGTAAAGTGACGCATAAATGAAAAAAACGACGCATAAACCTCCGAAACTGACGCAATTAACTCGAAAAGAGACGCATAAACCTTTCAGAATGACGCAATCATCTTTACGCACCTTCTTGAACAGTTCTCCAAACTATGAAAATCATCATTTTCAAAGCCTCCATATCACATTTTGAATAAAATTAGCCTCAACTTTATTCAAAAAGATCGATTGCGAATGAAAAAGTGACTCAAAACATGCTTGGACTTTTCAAAACCTATTTTATCCTTCCAGTTGAGAGGGAGTCATAAATTTAGCGCAATTATTGGTCTGAAGTCAGACCCCGAGCCCTACCTCTACTGCTATCCCCACCCCACACATTCGGAGAAGTTGACTTCTTCCACCATTCGTTCTACGATAGGAGAAAATAGAGGTTTGATTCGAAAGGGTGGTACGCTTGCAAGGTTCTTCAAGTACTACGATTGATCAGTTTTTGGCATGGCTTGAACATGAAGGAAAATCACTCAATACCATCTCGACTTACCAGCAGGAATTAAAGAAATTTGAGAATTGGCTTCAATCAAATCATCAAGAATTAAAGGATATTACTCATGATGATGTTAAGGGATATATTCTTTCTTTGGAACAGATGGGAAAAAGTCCAGTCACCTTGGATAAGATTTTAGGGGTGATCAGGACGTTTGCCAAGTATCTGAAGAGACCTGATATTACGATGGATATTAAGATCAAACAGGCCGTGAAAAAGGATGAGATCGAATCGTTATCCAAAGAAGAGTGTGAGGCTCTTTTGTCGGAAGTGAAAGAAAGTGAAAATGAGAGAAATATAGCGATTGTGTATATGCTGCTTCATACGGGAATCCGGGTGTCGGAGCTGTGCGCTTTGGATGTGAAGGATGTAGACTTTTCAACAAAGGTGGTGAGCGTTGCGGATTCTCATGGGGATAGGCGGGTTATTCCTTTATCAGAAGAGTTGATTAGCGCGCTTTCTCAGTATTTGAATGTGATTGGCGTGAAAGAGGCATTGTTTGTTTCAAAGACGAATGAGCGTTTGACGGAGAGGTCGGTGCAGTATATGCTTAAGAAATTCCATGTGAATGCTCAGAAGCTTCGTCATACGTTTTGTCAGCAGCTGATCGATCAGGGTGTGAGTCTTGAAGTGGTATCGAAGCTTGCGGGCCATAAGGATATTAATGTGACGAAGAGGTATGCGAAGTCACGGGAGATTGAAGGGGAATTCGAACAGGCGATTAGGCGTACCTTTTCGTAGCAGTCGTAGCTTCACCTTAGTTCTGTCCATCGAAGGCTTGCTCCTCTTGGTTTTATGAAAGGAAGCTATAAATGAAAGATTTATATAATAAAGTACTGGCAGCGATCATTTCTCCTATCTTTTTTTCTCTTGTCATGGGTTGGATGATGCATACTCCTATGGAGGAGAGAGAATATGAGTGCTGTTATCTGGGTTTTCTTGAAGGGTTTTTGATGTTATTGATGCCTTCTTTACCAATATATATTGTGTTTGGGCTGTTGGCTGCCTATGTGGTGGATCGGATAATGGAAGCACTAAATATTAAACGATTTTCCTATCTGGTTCAACTGATTTTGTATGCTATGAGTGGTCTTCTTCCAGCTCTTTTTCTTGGATTGATATCTGAAGGGATTCAGTGGACGTTGATTTATGCCTTGTACAGCGTTCCAGCGGCACTCATTTATTATCATATATTTCTTGGTCTTCACTACTTTGAGAAATTCAGAAACAAGAGATACTCCGCGTGAACAAATGCCGCATACCTGTCTTTTCAATGTCAGGTGTGCGGCATTTTTGCGTCATCAATGTTCTAATTCTACAAGGTAATCGGCCAGTAGCTCTGCTTCCTCCGTTTTCACAAGGCCTTTTGGCATAATCCCTTTTCCGTTCATTAGAATGGTATGGATTTCTTCTTTTGTCATCCTGGAACCTATGTCAGTTAATTTGGGGCCGACTCCTCCTTCCAGGCTTCCTCCATGACAACTAACACAAGCCCCCTTTATGATTTCACGAGATGCTTGTTCACTCGGAGCGGACCATACTTCTGAAGACACTTCCTCCACATAAATGGTTTCATTTATGAGAGGTCGGTTTTGCTCTGTGACTCTCACCCGATAGGAACTGTTGTAACCTTTAAGCTTTTTTGATCCATTCGGATAAGCAATTATGAACTCTTCATACGTTTTTACCGTGATGTCGGTGCTAGAATTGTGGTTAATGTTTTGAACCTGAACAGTCACCACTTCTTCTTCGAGTCCTTTTTCATTGATTGTTTGGATGGCTCCCTGGCTTTCATTATAGATTTTCCCCTGAGGATCGAGAAGTGGTTCGATATATGAGAAATCTTTGTCCCTGATTGCTTCCATCCCCAATGTTACATAGTTTTCTATTAATGTTTCAATGTCTTGATCGGTGATGGAAGGCCGGGGTGCCTCAGTCTTATTAGTGATTGCAACAGCGGGGATATCAATTTGTTTATCTTCGTCCTTTGAAGCTTGGACGTTTGTTTTCTTGGATATCTCTGTTTGGTTATCAAATCGTGCAAATATTGACCGTGGTGGAGGATCTCCAAGATTGATGCTGCGGGTATGGAAATAAGCAGTTGGGGAATAGATACTGTCCCAGTTTGCCTGTACATCCACTTTTACGATAAATCTTTTGTCATCAGGGTGCTGATTATAGAGCACTTTGATGTTTAGGTCCTTTTTTCGATAGGCGTCCAGATATTCATTCAAGGATTCTTCGGTAAAGTATCGATCATTTACTTCTACATAAGATGTCACATCATAGGCAATTTCCTTAGCTACAGGCTTAGCGACAAAGAAATAGAGTGCCCATTCCAACGATTTCATCGTGATCAGTCCAAGAATAATAATGGTAAAGGTTCCTTTGATTATTGCTTTTAGTATATTCATTTGTTAACTCCCAATAAAAATATAGTCTCCTCATCTATTATCGGACTTTCCCCAATCTTATTAACAAAAAATATTGTCGTAACTTTTATCATCATTCATACCAAATTTATACATATTTTGCACCGTGTCTCCTCTATCATGAAATTTATAGACTATATTTTGTGGGGGATGAGAATGAAGAAATTTTTTATATGGTTGTTGGCGATTGTCACTATTTCAACTTTAGTGGGAGGAAAGCTTCATTGGGATAAAAGAGTAGAAGCTGTCCAGGGGATAAATAGCACAGTGACTGATGAAGAGAATGAGAAAAATGAGTCTGAGGAAAAAGAGAAAAGAGAGAAGCAATTGGAAAAGCTGAATTTTCTACCCCCTGAGTTAAAAGAAACGTTCAAGGATAAAATGGAGAGAGAAGAACCTGTTCATTTGATGGTTCTGGGTTCTGGTTCCAGCTCAAGCCGTGAAGGGGCATGGCCGGGGGAACTTGAAAAAGGATTAATCGATACATATGGTAAGGAATTCATAAAAGTGTCACTGAACGAAGTGGGTAACAGGACTTCTCAACAAGTCATTGAGGAGGATCTACATAAGCGTTTCGCTGAAATGAAGCCTGACATACTCTTGCTTGAACCGTTTTTATTAGCCGATTATGAAGGTGTTGACTTATCGGATCGGTTGAAGAACATCGATGATATTACAGGAGAGTTTAAGAAATTGAACCCGGACATTTTTATCATCATCCAGCCAAGCAATCCCATTCCAGAGTCAGCCGAATACACTGAAGCGGAAGCTGAGTTAGAAAACTATAGTAAAGAGAGGAAATTTGTTTATCTAAACCATTGGGAAGCCTGGCCGATTGACGGGGGTGATGAGATCAAAAACTATTTAACAAAGGACAATCAACCAAACGAAAAAGGGAATAAGGTTTGGTTTGAATATGTAAGGAAGTATTTTATTAGAGGTTAGTCTTTTCCCCGATATATAGAGAACCCCTGGACTAGTCCAGGGGTTCTCTATGTGATTAAACAAGTGTTTAATATCACCATTGTAAGAAAATCAAAGGCTTTTTCCTGCTAATCAAACGTTTGTTTAAATCTAGGGAAGCGGGTGGTTATTCGTGTTAAATCAAAAATCAGATTCTAATATATTCCTTAAAATATAAAATATTTCCAAAAGATTATTTCTGTGGTTTAATAGAATCTGTAGTGCATTTTATCATTAGTGGAGGTTCTAGATGAAAAAGAGGATTCGTAGTTTGGTAGCTTTGGTTTTTGTTTTTTCTTTGATCTTCAGCCAGTTTTCTGTATTGGAAGCGAAGGCGGAGGAGTCGGGTATTCCTGAAGATGAAAGTGTCTTGACGATTGGTGCTGCTGTTGAAGGTGAGTTTGATATGAATGAACATATCAAATGGTTCAAAATTGATCCAAGTGAACGTGAGATTTCCGATTATACTCATCTCCGTATCAAGCTTCAATCTGAAGTGGAATTGAATGTAACGGTTTACTCGAGTCTTGAAAATGCAATTGAAAACCGGGCCTTTGATCGTTATATGAACTATTCATATTACAATGAACCGGCGATCATCGACTTCCCTGTTTCGTGGGTCGGTCCTTATTATATTAAGGTTGAATCATACGGAATGATGGAAGAAGAATATATGGATTCCGAGGAAGAATACGATGACTACACCATCCCATTTTTAATCGGTTACGATGGGGTGACTTTACCTCCATCTGATGAAGTCATTGCAGAGGAATGTCCAGCTGAGTTAAGTACGAAAGAAAGAGAAAATGGGAAAGGGATATTGAGAGATTTAAGGACAATCCGTGAGAACGTTTTGGCAAAAACGGAAAACGGGAAAGAGTTATCCTCTCTTTATTATAAATCAGCTCCATTTATCAGTTCTAAAATGGTGTTCAGTAAAGATCTTCGTAATAGTGTTTACAACGACCTCGTTCAATTGAAGGGCTTGTTTGCAGATGTAGCAGCAAACGGCAGTTCAAGTTCTTATAAAATCACCAAAGAGGATCAACGTGCGATTAACGATTTATATGAGAGTGCGCTTGCCTCCACCCCTGACTTTCTTCAAGAGAAAATTGAGGAAGAGGGGAAAAGTATCGGGGTTCATAATCTGACGAATTTAACTGTATCGTCTATTTTAGCAAAAGGTGGACTTTCTCCGGTGAAAGCGGCCAGTAACCGGATCATCGTGAAATTAAAGGATAAAAAGAATGTAGCAACCATTCAAGGAAAGGCCGCTTCATTGGGTGTCGAATCGGTTTCTCCATTGAAAATCAAGGATTCTTTTTTCTCCAATATGTATGTAATGGAAGTGGAGAATCAGGAAAACACGATGACAGCCGCTTCTTTAAGAACGACTGTAAAAGGCATTGAGGACCTCCCGGAGGTAGAATTCGCTGAAACTGTCCAACAGTATGAAGCACTTTCTTCAGATGCCCAATTCCCGTATCAATGGTCTCTTCAAAATAACGGAGATAATGGAGGGACTGCAGATGCTGATATTCAATATGAAGAACTTCAAGAACTTCTCAAGGATCAATCGCTAAGTGAAACTGTCATAGCGGTAGTCGACACGGGTGTTGACTATTCCCTTGCAGATTTAAGCAGCCGGGTATTAAAGGATGAAGGATATAACTTCGTCGGCAGGAATGCGGATGCAATGGATGATCATGGACACGGAACCCATGTGTCGGGAATCATTGCTGCCGAATCCAATAATCACTATTCGATGGCGGGGATTAATCCTTTCGCAAAGATCCTTCCAGTGAAAGTCCTTGATGCATCCGGCAGTGGAGATACAGAACAAATTGCATATGGAATAAAATATGCAGTTGATCATGGGGCCAAAGTCATCAACTTGAGCCTTGGCGGATCATACAGCCGTGTCATTGAATATGCGCTGAAATACGCTCATGATCATGGCGTGACAGTGGTCGCAGCTACTGGAAATGATGGGATGGAAGAACTCTCATACCCTGGCTCTTCAAAGTATGTTGTTGCGGTTGGAGCAACAAATAATCTGGATATTGTTTCCGATTATTCGAACTATGGGAATGGTATTGATCTTGTAGCTCCTGGAACGGATATTCCAAGTCTCGTTCCAGACGGGAATGTCACGTACATGAGCGGGACGTCCATGGCGGCTCCTCATGTTGCTGCGGTTGCAGGACTGATTCTTTCACAGGATGGTGAACTGACACCTGCTCAAGTTGAAAGGGTGTTAACAAGAACAGCGGTAGATATTTCATTCGATGAAGAGGATAATCCAGGCACTGGTTATTATTATGAGGATGAATATCCTTACCCTGCAGAATTGGTTTTCCCTGGTTATGATACGGTATCAGGATGGGGCAGATTAGACGCCTTCGGAGCGGTTACCGGAATGGATCAGGCAAATATCGGAACAGAAAGAATCTTTGGAAGCGATCGTTATCAAACCGCTGTGGAGATTTCCCGTAAAGGCTGGGAGCAGTCAGATGTAGCGGTGATTGCGACAGGGCGCAACTATCCTGACGCTTTAAGCGCGACGCCTCTTGCTTATCATCACAGTGCGCCATTGTTGTTGACTGATACGACAACCCTTACTCAAACAGTAAAGGATGAATTGAAACGCCTAAAAGTGAAGAAGGTCATCCTGGTTGGAGGTAAATCGGTCATTTCCCCAAATGTAGAAAAAGAATTGAAAGAACTGAAGGTCAAAACGGTTAACAGAATCAGTGGTTCAGATCGTTATGATACTTCTGTGAAAATCGCAGAGCAATTAGGCTTTACCGATCGGGCCGTAGTAGCAACAGGAGAAAGTTTTGCAGATGCCCTTTCCATTGCACCGATTGCCGCTTCGTTAGAAATGCCGATTTTACTGACTAAAAAGAGTGGCACTCCGGAGTCAGTGAGTAACTTTATAGAAGAAAGCATGTTTGAGCAGTTCTATGTGGTTGGGGGAGAATCAGCCATTCCTGATATGGTTGCTGAAGAGCTGATGTATTATGAGCGTTTAAGCGGAGCCGACCGCTACGAAACGAACAGCATGATCATTCAATATTTTGCATCAGAACTCAACATGTCGACGCCATTCATCGCAACAGGCAAGAATTATCCTGATGCCCTTGCAGGATCTGCACTTGCCGCTGCCAATGGCAACCCGGTAGTATTGACACACCCGAAAGAAGTACAATTTACAACACTGGATACGCTTGCTGCTTTTGCACCTGTAACAGAGAAGTACTATATTCTTGGCGGTGAAAAAGCAATCTCAAATTCAGTCATTGAATCTTTAGTAGAATAAGAATCACCTTACCTTCGTTCCATGCAGATGCAGGGACGGAGGTTTTTTATGGATAGATTTCGACATCATCCAGCATAGAAAATCATTTTTCATTAAATTATGAGATTTTTCCCGAAAATCAAACAAATATAAATAGATATTTTCCAATATTAGTATATAATGGGATTTAAGTCCTAAATTTATGAAGATTCAGAAAACCGGGACTTATTTTATGGAGGAAAAGGAAGGTGTTTGGTTTGAAAGATTTAGAAGTGCTGGTGACGTGCAGGACGGTGGCGGTCGGGCCTGCTTATGACGGGATTCATCAATCGATTGTGTATGATTATTCTGGCCGGAAGTGGTACAGCAAGAGGTCGGTGATGGATATATTGGATTCGTCCTGTATGATCTACAGATCCACGTATGACGGAAGGATCAAGGCTGTCCGGCATGCGTTCGACTACTTTAGGAAAACACCTCTTATGCTCTGTCCGCAACAATTCATCTATGCGATACCCACTGTGGCCCCAACCCAATATGATTGCATCTGGCTTTTCTGTCAGCATATCGAATCATCTTCCAGCTCAGAAGACAAAACCTACGTACATTTTACAAATGGAGAAAGAATGGAAATCAACTGTTCCCAGAAAGTGTTCACCAAACAAAGAGAACGGGCTGCAGCGGCCATGAATCACTTCTCCACCATCCCGAACCTCTCACACCAGAAGCGTCACGACACAGCTCTTTTTTTTCCCGGATTTCAATCCGGCATCATGGACACAACCGAAATCGGAGAGGACACATTCTTCGACCATTAAGAGGGACGGACCTTTAATTCAATAACGGAAAACAGGAGTGGGAAGCAGGTTCCAACTCCTATTTGTCGTGGGATGAATTTTCTGTTCTATACTGAAATGATATTTCATACATTTTAAAATATGATTGAAATAATATTTTAAAAGTGATATGTATATAAGTAATGAAAACGCATACAGTCACTGGGGGAATGACGGATGAATGATAATGTTTACGAGCTGTCGACGGAAAAGGTGAATGAAAAGACGGTGGAAATTGATACGGCGGATACCGGAGAGATCCTCCGCATGATGAACGAAGAGGATCAGAAGGTGGCGACGGCTGTGAAGGCAGTGATCCCTGAAGTGGAGAAAGCGGTCGACGCGGTGGTGAAGTCGATTGATGCCGGCGGAAGGCTGATCTATATGGGGGCAGGCACGAGCGGGAGGCTCGGGGTCCTTGACGCGGTCGAGTGTCCGCCCACATTCAGTGTGGACAGTGAAGTGGTTGTCGGCTTGATGGCCGGCGGGGAGAAGGCATTCGTGAAGGCAGTCGAAGGCGCGGAGGATGACGAAGGGTTGGGTGCTGCCGATCTGAAGGGCATCTCACTTACGGACAAGGACACTGTAGTGGGGATCGCGGCGAGCGGTCGCACCCCTTATGTCATCGGAGGGCTGCGATTTGCCAAAGAAGCGGGGGCTGCGACTGTTGCCCTGTCATGCAACCGGGGGGCGAAGATTTCTGATGAAGCGGAGATTGCGATCGAAGTGGATGCAGGTCCGGAAGCACTGACCGGGTCCACGCGGCTTAAAGCTGGGACCGCTCAAAAGATGATCCTGAACATGATCTCGACCGCATCCATGATCAAGCTTGGGAAGGCGTATGGCAACCTGATGGTCGATGTGAATGTGAGCAACTATAAGCTTGAACAGCGGGCCATCGGGATCATCTGCTCCGTCACAGGGGCCGATAAGGAAACGGCCGCGGCCACCCTGAAAGAAGCACAGCATGAGGTGAAGGCTTCCATCGTGATGATTACGCTTGGCTGTGGATACGGGGAAGCAAAAAGCCGTTTAGAGGACGCAAATGGGTACGTCAGGCTGGCAATCGAGAAATAAATAAATCGGGCACGACAAGGGAAAGGGGAAGGTGACAATGACGAATCAAGAGTTGGCAAGGATCCTTTTAGAGAAGTTCGGCGGTGCTCTCAATATCGCAAGCTATGAAAATTGCATGACGAGATTGAGAGTGAAGGTGTATGACGATAGTGCGGTGCAGAAAGACGAGATGAAGGAAGTAGAAGGCGTATTGGGATTTGTGGAGGATGAAACGTACCAGGTGATCCTTGGTCCAGGGAAGGTCAACCGGGTGACGGAGGAATTCGGGAAGCTGTTATCGGGAGCGGACCTTGATTTGAAGGCACGGGCGGCTGGGCAGAAAGCCGAGCTGAAGAAAAAGAACGCAACGCCATTTAAGCTTCTGCTAAGACGGGTTGCGAATATTTTCATTCCCCTGATTCCAGCCTTGATTGCGTCAGGGTTGATTACCGGCTTCACCAAGTTCTTCGTCCAGGCAGGCTGGCTAAGCGGCGAATCACAGCTTGTCATGATGCTTTCCATCATTGGGAGCGGATTGTTCGGGTACCTTGGCATCCTCGTCGGGATGAATGCAGCGAAGGAATTCGGCGGGTCTGCCGCTCTTGGCGGTCTTGCCGGGATCTTGATCATCAACCCGGCGATCGGGGAAGTGGCACTGTTTGGTGAAAATCTGCTCCCTGGCCGGGGCGGGTTGATCGGTGTCCTGATTGCCGCCATTTTCATTGCTTTTGTTGAAAGAAATGTCCGGAAAGTGATTCCACAAGCGATTGATATCATCGTGACGCCAACCATTGCACTGCTTGTGACCGGGTTATTGACGTACACCGTATTCATGCCTGTCGGTGGATTCATTTCAGATATCATCACGAGCGGCCTCCTGTCCCTGATTGATATGGGTGGAATCGTGGCCGGATTCGTTCTTGGTGCGACATTCCTTCCCCTTGTTGTCACAGGCCTCCATCAAGGCTTGACCCCTGTCCATCTTGAGCTTATCAATTCGATTGGGGATGATCCGCTCCTGCCGATCCTTGCCATGGGCGGAGCAGGTCAGGTGGGAGCGGCTTTTGCCATCTTCATGAAAACGAAAAAGAAAAAGCTGAAGCGAGCGATCGGCGGTGCCCTGCCGGCGGGGATGCTTGGAATCGGCGAGCCGCTCATCTTCGGTGTCACACTGCCGCTCGGACGGCCATTTTTGACCGCCTGCCTTGGTGCCGGGTTCGGCGGCGCTTTCCAGGCGTACTTCGATGTGGCAACGTTCGCGATTGGGGTGTCCGGATTGCCGTTGATCTTCCTCGTGAACGCAGGAGAAATCCTTTATTATACGCTTGGTCTGTTGATCGCCTATGCTGCCGGGTTTGTCATCACATATCTGTTCGGGTTCAAGGATGAAATGGCGAGTGAGTTCGAATGATCGGCATCTCGGTCTATTTGTCTGATGAAGGAGCCGAGGAGCGAATTCTCCGGGCTTCTTCAGCCGGTATCAAATGTGCCTTCACGTCCCTTCACATCCCTGAAGAGTCAGGGATGGATGCAGGTCGAGTCGGGCGGCTGTTCTCCCTTTTTAAAAGGGAAGGAATTGAGGTGTTCGCAGATATCTCGAAGCATACCCTTCCGCTGTTGGGGTTGGGACGATTTGAAGAATTGAAAGAATGGGGTGTCTCGTCGGTCAGATTGGATGATGATTTCACGGCCGGTGAGGTGTTGGCGCTCTCGCGGCATTTCCGGATCGCCGTAAATGCAAGCACCGTCGGGGAGGCTGAACTCAGGGAGTGGCTTGATAGTGGAATGAAACCCGGTGACATGATTGCCTGGCATAACTTCTACCCAAAGCCAGTGACCGGGTTGGATCAAGCGTATTTTCTCGAGCAACAGGACCGGTTCAAATCGTTGGGTATCCCGATTTATGCGTTTATCCCAGGTGACGGGGAGAAAAGAGGCCCCCTGTATAAAGGACTGCCCACATTGGAGGATCACCGTGATCAAAGTCCTTATATAAGTGCAGTGCAGCTGAGCCGGAAGGGCGTGACAGGCGTATTCGTCGGCGATCCCGGTTGTTCACCGGAGCTCTTGCGGAAGCTTGTGGAATTCGACAGGGATGGAGTCGTCGAGCTTTCCTATGAAGGGGAGGCTGATATCGAGGGAGAGTACCGTTTGAGACCGGATCCTGGCCGGGACACTGTCCGTCTATTGAACACAAGGGTGGTGGACAGCGTGACCCCCTCCAATACAACAGCAAGGCCAACAGGTGCCATCACCCGGGACAACGATCTCTATGGCCGGTATAAAGGAGAAATGGGGATCATCCGGACCGATTTAAAGAGCGATCCTGCCGTGAACGTCGTTGGAAGGATTTGTGAAATGGACCGTGCGCTGATTGAGTGGCTGGTGCCGGCGCAGGAGATCCGGTTTGTGGAGAGGGACGGACCTTGATTGTTGAGTACCTATTGAACAAATACACCAGATTCGTAACAGGGAGAATCCGGCCAATATACTGATTGACCGGGACAAAGTGGCGGTAGGTTGGAACACATGAAAGGGGGACGGACCTCAATATTCAAGGTCCGTCCCCCTTTTATTTAAGTTTATGAGGATTGTGTCGAGATTTGATGGATTATGTCGAGTGGGGTGCTTTATAATAAAGATTATAGAGTGATGGTAAGTTGGTTTTTACTACTTTTTTAGGATGATGTCATTGGACAGCATAGTTGTAACAGGTTATGGGATCAAAGCTCCAGGTGCGATGAGCAAGGAAGAGTTTTATAGAGTGTTAGAGAAGGGGATATGCACCCATTCGCTTCTTGAAGGAAGAGGTAAGAATCGGACGAATATCATTGCAGGGGTGGTCGGGGACGACTTTGAATCGATCAAAGGAAGGAATTATGTGCACTATCCCCGGTCGGCAAGGCTTGCAATGGCCGCTGCGGATGATGCCGTTTTGATGGCAGATCTTGTTTGTCCGTCACACCGTGTCGCAATCATTATGGGAACATCAGCAGGAGCGATTCTTGAAATCGAGCACTATTCATCTGTTGCCCTCGACTTGAAAAAGTACCCGATACACGGCATTTCCCTTGTTGATACACACACGCTCTCAGCGGCTGTGGCACAGCATATCGGTACGAAAGGTCCCGCCTATACCATTATGACTGGCTGTACAGCAGGTCTCGATGCCGTATTGCTGGGGAAAATGATGTTGGAATCAGGTCAGGTGGACGCATGCATTGTCGGCGGAACCGATGCTCCCCTCGGCCAGTGGAGCATAAATGGATTTACGAAAACAAGAAGCATCAGGTCGAATGTCGAACCCCATCAGACGGGTGTCCCTTTTTCAGATGAGCATCGAGGGTTTGTGCTCTCAGAAGGAGCGGGCATCTTGGTAATGGAAAGGGAGCGCACCGCTGTACAGGCTGGGAAAACGATTTATGGTAGAATTCAAAATGAGGAACAAGAAATGAAGGAAAACCGATGATGGAGACGGATGATTCAGGAGAGGACATGCTATCGGTTTATAAAGAAACGATAGGTAGTACAATTCCTTGTTATGCAAACAGTCAGGCCTTGGGGCTAAAGAACAATGACCGCATCGAAGGGAATATACATAGACAATTGTTCACGAAAGATGTCCCGTTGACTTCCATCAAGGGAATGATCGGGCACACCTTTGCCTCAATGGGTGTGATTCAAATGATTTCGGCTTTCATATCGATAGAATATGGATTCATTCCCCCGACAATCAAAACGGGAAAAAAAGGATTTGAAGATTTGCCGATCGTGTGCGAACCGATATATCAACCAGTCAGGTCTGTCAGCATCACCGCCCACGGCAACAGTGGAAATAATGCCTGTGCAATTGTCACCAAATAAGGGGGGAACATCATGTTTTTTCTTTTTTCACTATTAGTCGCCCTTATTCCATTCAGTATTGGGATCACTGTATTATTCATGTTCAAGAAAAGTAAGCTTTCCAAAGTCTTATTTCTTTTCTTATTATTGGCCTCACTGTGGCAGATGGATGTCGCTATTTTGTTCGCGCATGGGATACTATCCATAGATTTGATTGATTTTCTATTCAGGCTTTTCCGGATTGGGTCGATTCTGCTGTCTCCTACGCTGTTTTATGTGGCGTATACGATTTATCATGAACAATTCCAAAGTTCCGGGAGAAGCAGATGGCGCTACATTATGAATAAAACCAGTGTCCTTTCATTTTATATATGGGGATTGATCGTCTATTTTGTAGGCTGGAGTGAATACGGGATTGACCGGCTCGTCCTTGTCAATCCAGAAGGAAGCTACGGATATTATTATCCCCTGTACGGTGATTTATCGTGGGTTTTCCATGCGAATTTATGCTTATTCCCAGTAAGTATGATTTTATCATTCATGATATCTGTTCATATTCATAATGTAGTGTTGCGCTCCTTTTTATTCCACTTCATCTTATCTACCGCAATTGGCTACGGGATTGGTCTATTCAATATGTTTCCGGAAACGGGGCTGATGCCAAGTGCCATATCCGTCCTTGTATTTGCCGTTTCCATCTTAATCCTCTCGAACCGTATGCATGTGGGTATAGTAAGGGATATGAATAGACGGCTGGATCAACAGCGCCAATTCCTGAAGACGGTGATTGACCTGAATCCATCGTACATTTATGCAAAGGATCAAGAAGGACGCTATTCATTAGTGAATCGGTCTTATGCGGAGCTTTGCGGTTTACCGAAAGAAGACATCATAGGGAAAACAGACCTTGAGATCCATGGTGATCCAGAAAACGTGATGGACACGCCCCGTGATGACAAAATGATTTTAGAAAATGGAAAAGGGATTGAAATACCTGAAGAAAGGTTTCAGGATTATGAAGGTAACGTCCGCTGGCTTCAAACGACAAAAATCCCGATGCCCCATGAGGATTCCACCATTTTACTCGGCGTGTCGACTGACATCACTGAAAGAAAACGATATGAGGATGAGTTGATTCATCAAGCGAATCATGATGTGCTGACAGGATTACCGAACCGGAGGCTGTTTAATGAAGATGTAAATGAGATATTGAAGGTGCATCCACATAAGAGGAGTGCCGCCATCATGCTCATCGATTTGGATCGTTTCAAATATATTAATGACACTCTCGGACATGATGTAGGTGATCTTCTGTTAATAGAAGTATCCAGGCGGTTAGAAAGATTCCTGGAATCCCAATCATTCTCCAAATCAAAGGTGTACAGGCAGGGCGGGGATGAATTCACGTTACTGTTCCCGGATTGTTCAAGGGAGAAGGCAGTCGAGACTGCTCAATTACTCCTTGATCAGTTCACTGGAGAGTTTCTCATTAATGGGCAGGAATTTTATATCACCCCGAGCATTGGGATCAGCATGTACCCTGATGACGGGGAAGATGCCACAACCTTGATGAAAAACGCCGATGCGGCCATGTATTATGTGAAAGACAGGGAAAAGAACGACTTTCAACTTTTCACAAACGAAATGAATCAACAGACCTTCAGGAAAATGATGATTGAGAAAGAATTACGGACCGCTCTTGAAAGAGATGAATTTTATCTGGTCTACCAGCCGATAGCAGATGTGATGACCGAAATGATTTGCGGGATGGAAGCACTGATCCGCTGGGAAAATCAATCATTGGGTCACGTTTCCCCTGCAGAATTCATCCCGATCGCTGAAGAAACAGGCCTGATTATCCCGATTGGAGAATGGGTGCTGAATACTGCGCTTGCTCAATCAAAAAGTTGGAAAAGTGAAGGGTACCGTGCGCTGAAGCTTGGTGTGAATCTCTCGATGAGGCAGCTTCTGGACAAGGAGCTTATCGTGAAACTGGAGGACAGTATCCGGACACATGGAGTGAACCCAGAGATGATTGACCTGGAAGTGACGGAAAGCATTGCCATGTGTGATCAGGAATTGATCATCTCAAAGCTTGAACGATTAAAGCAACTGGGAGTCAGTTTATCAATGGACGACTATGGGACAGGCTATTCTTCCCTGAGTTATTTAAAGAAATATCCCCTTGATACGCTAAAAATCGACCGTTCTTTCATAAATGGCATCATGGCGAACGAAGATCATCAAGCGATAGTGAAAAGTACGATTTCAATGGCGAAGCATCTTCATTTACACGTAACAGCAGAAGGAGTAGAGAGCCAGGAAGAGTTTGGTTTCCTGAAAAGGAATCACTGTGATAAAGCTCAAGGGTATGCCATTGGTCGCCCGGTGTCCCCGGAGGAATTTGAGGGAACCTACTTGAAGCCTAATTGAAGGAGAGAATAGCCCTTCTTGAGATTACGATCATAAACGTATGCATAATAAGGTAAACAGCCTGTGATGACTTGGATAACATCATCGGCTGTTTATTTTTATTTGGGAACACGACAGGAATGTCGTAAGGTGTTCTTTATTGAGAAAATTGTCGACAATTATATACCTGTATATGATAGATTATTCTGATAATTATTATATAATGTAAATATAAGTAATGAATATGGGTATAATGATTCATTGGGAGGGAGGTTTCTTAATGCCGTTATATTATATGAAGGAAATATGGACACCCCTAAAGTTTATAGGAATAAAGATTTTCAAATGTGAAGATAATACTGTATTTATGAAAGTTTTTCAAAATCCCAGAAAACGAATCTTTTAAAACATGTATTTGAAATACTACTAATGTGCGTACGATAAAGGCAAACCTATTGAAAAATAGGGACGCAAAGCTATAGGGGCTTTCAATGTGCCAGACGATGCCAGCCAGTTACCGTGTACGCATTTGTTATATATTTTCTATATACTAAAGCTTCACTTCTTCCATACTTCATCTTTCAGACGACCTCCCGTTTATGAATGGTCTAAAGAGATAAATCTCTCTTACCATTTTAAAAAACCCCCCCTCACTCGTTCCTGGTTAAATAAAAACTGTCTTTTTATAATATAAATATTCCCTGTTCTCGTTGAATCTTCTAAGAGTGAAATGGAGGTTTTAATTTTTAGGCTTAAGTCAGTGGTCGAGTATTCAATTTTATAGTAGGAAGTTATGAAAAGAAAAGTACAGGTATAATATGGAAATAACCGTCCGCACATATTTTCTGTTATGATGGAATCAACGACGATTAAAAACATAGACGGAATGAAGGGACGACCATTCGATGACTAGTGCTTCCATCAAGCTCATTAAATACCTGGATGATCACTCAGATGAGTTTTTACAAAACTGGCGCAAGAATATCGTGATTTCAGATCAAGATGTGTATAAAGAAGAAGTGTTAAATAATGGAATGAACATGTTTCACTTAGTTAAGCGTGCGATAGAGGAACCACTTAGTGAGGAGGAAATTACTTTACTTGCTCATAAGACAGCTCTAGAACGGGTGAAAGCCAACGTTAACATAAGTGAGTTTGTATATAACGTAAATATAGGGAAGAGCATTATCATTAATTGGGTTAATCATTCAGGGATCGAACTTAGGGATTTACAGCCTATCATTGAAGAGATTAATACATTATTTGACCGCTTCTCTTATTTAGCCGTTCGTAAATATACGGAAATAAAGGAACAACAACTCCAAGAAAAAGAACATTATATAGATCAAACCCATAAAGAGCGCCTGACAATCCTTGGTCAGATGAGTTCAAGCTTCGTTCACGAATTCAGGAATCCACTGACGTCAATTATTGGCTTTACAAAGCTTTTGCAAAATGATTATCCTAACCTACCCTATCTTGATATTATGCAACATGAGCTGGAGCAATTGAATTACCGGATTTCACAATTCCTTCATGTATCAAGGAAGGACTTGATAGAAAGTGTTCAAGAAGAAATCTTTCTTTCTGATCTTTTGGAAGAGACGATTGAATTCTTATATCCAAGTCTTCTAGATGGAGATGTTTTAATTGATTTTAAGTGCGAAACAAATATCAGATTAATGGGGAATGGTGATGAGTTAAGGCAAGTCTTCCTAAATCTGATCATGAATTCGATTGATGCTCTTCAAGAAATAGATGGACCGAGGTATATCAAGGTAACATGTGATGTGAGGGAAGGAAAGACCAATTTGGAAATTTCGAATAATGGACCACGAATTAAGGTAGAAAGTATGGAAGCTATTTTTGAACCTTTCTTTACTACAAAGGATCTTGGTACAGGCATTGGTCTTTATATTTGTAAAAAATTGATTGAAAAGCATAGTGGGGATATTCAATGCAAATCGAATGATGAAAACACAACTTTTATCATTCGGATTCCTGTAAAGTCCAATTTGGTTGTTGAGTAGAGAAGCCTCCACTTTGATAAGCGATTAAAGAAAACTATGGTAGAAAATTGAAGGGGAAGTTTGCCTGATTATGAGTTGAAAAGAATAAACTTTATCAAATTTCAAATTTCAAAGGGCATTCCATACAACATTAAATAATTTATCTAAAGAAAAGAGTTTCATCTAGTTATAAAGACATTTGTTTTCCTGTTGGAGGATACATTTTAAAAACACCGTCTGGGCTTTGTCCAGACGGTGTTTTAAAATGTCCTCAATTACAATTACTCACTCCAATACTCTTATTGATATAATCAGTCACCCCATCAGCAGGCAACGGCCGGCTAAAGTAATAACCCTGTCCATATTCGCATTCAAGATTCTTGAGCCAGTTCAATTGTGTCTCTGTTTCTACCCCTTCTGCCACGATCGCTAGTTTCAGATGTTTAGCCATGGCATGAATCGCAGAGACAATCGCTTTATTGGATTCATTTTCATCGAGATCCATGATGAAGCTGCGATCGATCTTCAACGTCTGAATTGAGAATTTCTGCAGATAGCTTAACGAACTGTATTCGATTCCGAAGTCGTCGATCGCGATTGAAACTCCGATTTCCCGAAGTGCGTTCATTTTCGCCATTGCCTCTTCCACATGGTGCATGGCGGTACTTTCCGTCAGCTCCAACTCTATGAAAGATGGGGGGATGTCATGCGTAAACAATAATTCCCTCACCATCTCTACGAACGTCGCATCGTGGAACTGCCGTGATGACACATTGATTGAAATCTTAAATTCATGTCCACCCTTTTCCCACACTTTAAATTGTTCACAGGCTCTGTTTAAAATCCAACGGCCGAGGGGGATGATCAGTCCTGTTTCTTCAGCCAGGGGGATGAAATCGTCTGGTGAAATCAACCCTTTGACAGGGTGATTCCATCTGATTAAAGCCTCCACCCCGACAACCCGATTTGTCTGCAATGAGAACTGAGGCTGATAGTAAAGCTCAAACTCATCATTAATCAGTGCTTTTCGCAGGTTTTCCTCGAGTTCGATTGGATTGATCCCTTTCTCTTCAAGCTGGTCGGAAAAGAGAAGCTGATACGCTCCTGCGCTTTTTTTCGTTGTGTACATGGCGATATCTGCTTTTTTCAGTAACGTGGAAAGATCTTTCCCATCATGAGGGTATAGGGAAATCCCGATGGATGTCGAGGTCATAATGTCATGACCGCCGATCGTAAAGGGAGTTTGCAGACTCTTATGGATCGCCTTCACCACTTTATGAATCTCACTCCGTCCTTGAATGGAAGGAAGCAGTACAATAAATTCATCCCCGCTCATCCGTGCAATGAGTCCTTTTTCTCCTAATGCGTCTTTGCATCTCTTTCCGAATTTGGAAATCAGTTCGTCTCCATATCCATGGCCCAATGTATCATTGACAATCTTAAAGCGGTTAAGGTCCAGAAGGAGGATCGCCATCTGATCATGGCCCTCTTTGACTTTTGTTTCAAATGCTTCATTGAAATACCGCCTGTTCGGCAATCCGGTCAATTCATCATGATAGGCGAGGAACTGGATTTTCTTTTTATCCTTTGTAGCTTCTGTAATATCTGTGGCGAGAACGTGAGCGCCAGTCACTTCCCCGTCAAGATGAATTGGGACGACGATGACCTGAATATAAAGAATATGCCCCTCCCGGTGGGGGAAGTCCAGTTCAAATGTCATGGCTTCTCCCCGCAAAGAACGAAGGAAGGCAGTTTTAATTTGACCAAGATTTTTTTCCATCATATATGTAAGGAATTCTTTCCCGATGATTTTCTCTAATGGGTAACCAGTCATAGTCGCGGCCCGTTCATTTGCTTCAACAATGATGCCTTCTCGATTATAAGTGAAGATGGCTGACAGATTATTTTCGTATAGCGATTTATATTCCTGTTCTTTTTGGTAGATTTGTTTCAGTTGTTTCTTATGTAAGGAATTCGCCAGATGGTCCGGAATGAACCAGAGTATCAGTAATATCGCCATTTCAATAATAAAAGGAATGAGATGATAATGTTCCAGGAGGGATAGTCCTTCCCCATATTTATCAGGCGAGAGAAGGGAATAGACTGTCAAATAGGCGATTCCTGAATAGCCAAATCCCATCACGATGCTCCAGGCGACATGTTTCTTCCCCATGGAAGAACTGATGTCCTGGTTATTCAGCTGTAATAACATCCGAAAAAGAGGAAAGGTCACTCCGAAGGTCATCAAGATCGTCAATGAAACATCCATCAGCTTGAGTGAGAAATATGGATACACCAACCCACCGTATGCTGCAAAGTTTCCGGCCAATAACATAAAGGAGAAAGTGAAACCTCCCCTTAAAAAGTTGACCTTGTCCATGTTCACGTCCTGAAAAAGTTGGAGAGATTGATAGATGGTGATGAAACAGACGATAAAAAAGACGGGAAGGAAATAAAGAAACCGCTGAATGAAAATCTCATAAGAAGCCGTCATGATGACGGATGCGTGAAGCAATGTATAAAAAACGGTATAAGTGAAGGAGGAAAGCAAAGCTTCATTTTTGCTTAAATTCTGCCCGATTTTATTAAAAGCCTGCCTAAGCGCCAAATAACTACAGGCGGCAGACAAAGCGATGCTGATGGTTAAGTTGATAAAGATCATAATGAAAGTGGTCATATATACCTACCTCTATTTACCTATTTATAACAGTATATCATTTATTTCGACAAATTTTTCAGTTTTTGTAGGATAGAATGAGTTTTGTTTAAAAATTATTTGTAAAAAAATTTAAAAAATGTAATAGATGTTACATCTGAATCGTCTAATTAGAAAAAGAAAAAAAGCGGGGGAATGGGATGTCCAACAATAGAGTGATTGCCGATTGGTTTCACCTTTACAGTGATTCGATTTATACGTTCTTAGTGTATCGAATGGGTACTGCCGATGTAGAGGATCTTGTACAGGAAGTGTTCATCCGGGCATTGAATTCTTATGGATCATTTGAGGGAAAGGCTAATCCCAAAACATGGCTGTATTCAATTGCAAGAAATCTTGCAGTTGATGAAATGAGGAAAAGAAGCAAAGCAAATCGATCGATTTCTTCATTTTTTGAAGCGGCTTCCATTGAGACGCCGGAATCATTGCTGATTTTAAATGAAGATAGCCGGGAAATGCTTACGGTCATACATGGGTTGAAAGCAAATTATCGGGATGTACTGCTTTTAAAAGGAATGAATGGATTAGATGTGAAAGAAACAGCTGCTATTCTAGGTTGGACTGAAAATAAAGTTCGGGTCACCTATCACCGTGCCTGTAAAAAATTACAATCAAAATGGGGAGGATCCATCAATGAAGAATCGTGAAAACAAAAACCTGCAAACTATGTTTCCGCAACTACATTTAACCGAAGATGCCAAAACTAAGATCCACAGCAAGATCCTCCGTCACGAACCTAAAGAAACACGTAAAAGAAACGCATGGCAAGAAGGGAAATTTATTAGTATAGCTAGTGCGGTTATGGCGCTGGCGCTATTCTCTGTATTGACTGTTTATATGATATCAGAGGCAAAACGAGGGGAAGCAGAACAACTATTTGCAGCTGCGGAGGAACAAATCAATTCTCTATATTCGGAAATGGAGGGGAATTTGAAATCGTCTAATTCTGCGGGCTTATTAAAGACAATCGATCATATTGAGTTGAAGTCTGCTCAAACAAGCTTAAATGGTGCGGAAGAAAAGATGAACAAGAATAATGATCAAATGAAAAAGAAAATGAATCAGCAATTAATGCCTAAATTAAACGAATTAGAGGAATACAAAAAGATTGTTCCGCTTGCTAATGAAATGCAACAGAAAATCAATGAAGTAAAAAGAAATTTGAATGATGATCCATTGAATGAGACTTTTGATGAAAAAATTAATGACCTAAACAAAAAGTCCGATTTAATCACTGAGCAGTTCAATCTTTTAGAAAGTGATACCCTTAGAGCATTTTTCGATGACAGGTACACTTCACAATTAAGGAAAATAGAAGAAGACTATCAAACATATACAGAGTTGCAAGCGGATATTGAAAAGTTGAATGAAATAGCTGAAGGTCAATCCTTAAGCGAATCATCTTTTGAAAAAGAAGTGGCAAAGTTAAACAAAGACATAGGAAACTTAAATAGTAATCAGGCGATGGAACAATTACAGATACAAATCGATGCAAGTCAAACAAAATATTATGAAACGAAAGAGCAAATCGAGGTTGAAAAGAAAAAAGAAGAGGAGGAGAAAAATAAGGAAGAAAAGCAATCACAAGAAGATGAGTACCCAATGGAATTTACTAGGACAAATTCTCAAGGTCAAACAATCAGGTTAAGCAGAGACCTGATGGGGAATAAGAAATTCCTTAAATATGATGAAATTGCGAAGAAATATGGGGGAAGATATTATTATACACCTAAATCCGATATGTCTTATATTATAAAGGACATGGATGTTATCGCCACTATTTCATTGGTGTCTGTATCTTCCCTTGAATATAAAGACTTATTTATTGATTTGATGGCAATTAAAACAGCCTACTCCAAAGAAGAATTTTCTGAAATAGTTGAAAAAGTGATTGAAACTGGAAAACCTTATAAAATTGAAAAAGGTAAGGAGGGAGAGAGTCTAGAAGTGGAAAATGGATTTTTGATCTATCATATTTGGTAAGTAAATGTTCCAGTCGACAATCCCTCCGCATGGGTTGTCGACTTTATTATTCCCTCTTTCCCCATCCCCCGTTTTCAACCACCCCCAAAAGGGTAATCCTAAACCATATACCAATATTTTCTTATCACTTATAGGAGGGACCCGAAATGATCAGTCAAACGAGAGAAATTGTCCAGAAATCACTGGATGCGCTATTGGAGGACGAGACATTTTTACCTGATGTGAAAGGTGAGGGGAGAAAGAAAGCGTTTACGTCATTAACGTCAATTCTGTCGACGCCAAATCATGTACATAAATCGTTCCTGAGGATACCGCTTGAGAACGGGAAGGTGGAGCGGATTCCTGCGTTCCGGGTGCAGCATAATAACGCCCTCGGTCCATACAAGGGCGGGATCCGGTTTCATGAGATGGTGAATGAGGAGGAGGTTGTGAATCTTGCTTCCCTGATGACGTTGAAGAATGCCCTGCATGATGTCCCGTTCGGTGGTGGAAAAGGCGGGATCATCCTGAACCCTCGGGAGTACTCTGAAAAGGAGCTGCATCTGATTGCGAGGAAATATGTCCAGTATTTCAGTGATGTGCTCGGTCCGGACAAGGATATCCCGGCACCTGACATGGGATCCGGGGAGCGTGAGATGGACTGGATGATGGCAGAGTATAAAAGCATCCGGCCGGGACTTCCTTACCGGGGGAGCTTTACAGGGAAGAGCGTTGTGAACGGAGGATCGCTTGGACGGAGGGAAGCGACAGGTAAAGGGGTGTTCTTTACATTTCGCTACCTCGTCCATGACTTCGTGAAGAATCAGAAAAGCCTGCTGACGAAAACCGATAATATTTTCGCAAAGACGGCCCTGGATTATGAAGACCGTCCGTTGTCGATTGCCGTCCAGGGGTTTGGGAATGTCGGATCGGTCGCGGCACTCGAGGCCCATCAGTCCACCGAATTACAGAATAAAGTGGTGGCGGTGAGCGACCGGAATGTGACGCTGTTCAATGCCGACGGACTGGATATCCCAACGCTTGCCGAATGGACGATGAAGAACCAGGGAGATCTGCCGACAGACGATCAGCAGCTGAAGGAAATCGGTGTCACCGCAGAGGTCCGTGACCGTGATGAGGTACTGTATCTTGATGTGGATGTGCTCTTCCTGGCGGCCCTTGAAGATCAGGTACACAAAGATAACGTGGAAAAAGTGAAAGCCCGCATCATCGTAGAAGGCGCGAATGCCCCGGTCACAACAGAGGCGGACAGCTACCTGAGCGACAAAGGGGTCATCATCATCCCTGATATCCTCGCCAATGCAGGAGGAGTCATCGTCTCCTACTTCGAATGGCTGCAGGGCCGGGAAACCCAGTTCTACACAGAGGAAGAAGTATTCAACCTCCTCTATGACAAAATGCAATCCACCATGGATACCGTACTCCCCCTATTCTTTGGCGACCCATTCCCACTCCGCCAAAACTGCTACATCCACTCCGTCATGAAACTCTCGACGGTATTATACAGGCAGGGGAAACTATACTGATTTTTTTGAGGGACGGACCTCGATTCCTAGGAGCTGGTACTAGGAGTCGAGGTCCGTCCCTCGTTTGAATCCTGGTGTTGGACGTGGTATATTTGTTGTTGTGTAAGTTTGAACGAAACACTGTTTTGGTCAGGGGGTTCGGATAATGGCTATTGATCGCAGGAAGCTGGTGATTGAGGCAGCGACGAAGTCTTTTTCTCTGTTCGGATATAAAGCGACGACGATGGATCAGGTTGCGAAGGTTGCGAATGTAGGGAAAGGGACGATTTATACGTTCTTTAAGAATAAGGATGAGCTTTTTCAGGAAATTGTGTATGGGATGGTCAGGGAAATGAAGGCCTCGGCTGATCTTGTCATCAAGCCCCAGCAATCCTTTTATGATAATGTCCATCAGGCATTGGTGACATTACTTGATTATCGGACCGATCATCAGCTCATGTTGAAGCTGATTGAAGAAGAAAAAGAAATCGGCACCCGTGCCGTACAGGAAATGCTGAATCATATAGAAGACGAATTGATCCTGTACGTGAAGAATAAAATTCAGCGTGCTATGGACAATGGACAGATCAAGTCCTGTGATCCAGAGATCATTTCGTTTATTTTATTAAAAGTATATATTGCTCTTCTTTCTGACTGGGAGCGGAAGCATGAACCGTTATCTTCAGAGAAAATAGCTGGGATCATGAAGGATTATTTATTAAATGGATTGTCTAAGTAGATGGTCCTTTCTTTTTTTGGGCGTATTTGACCAGGTGGTTGAAATAGTCATACATTCTAAGGAGTCGATACAATGAAAGCACTACATTCACTGAAAGGTGAGTTCCGCCATATTTTGACGAACAAGACGTTATTGATGGCGGTCATTGGCGTCTTGTTCATTCCCGTGCTTTACAGCGGGACGTTCCTATGGGCATTCTGGGATCCGTACGGACAGGTGGACCAGCTGCCGGTAGCGGTCGTGAACAATGACAAAGGGGCAGACTTCAACGGTGAGGAACTGACGATCGGTCAGGACTTCGTTGATGATCTGAAAGAAAATGATACGTTTGATTGGCAGTTTGTTGATGAAGACACAGCCGATCAAGGACTTGAAGAGCAGAAGTACTATTTAAAAATAGAGATTCCGGAAACTTTTTCACAGAATGCGACGACCCTTGAGGATGTCCATCCTGAGAAACTGGAATTGATCTATACGGCCAATCAGGGCTCAAACTATCTTTCTTCTAAAATAGGAGATTCAGCGATTGAAAAGATCAAAGAAGAGGTATCGGGTGCTGTCACCAAAACGTATGCAGAATCCATGTTTGATCAAATCAAGGATGTCGCAGACGGGTTAAACGAAGCAAGTGACGGAGCCGGCAAACTGAATGACAAGCTTGGAGACGCAACGAGCGGATCCGATGATATCCATGACGGCATCGCTTCCGCTCATGATGGTGCTAGCGAGCTTGAAAGTGGCCTTGCAGGTGCCGAAGACGGTGCCAACAAGCTGGGCGCTGGTGTCGGTTCTGTCCAGCAGGGTGCCGAACAAATCAAGGACGGCGTCAACTCGGCCCAAACCGGGGCAGGGGAGCTGAAAGACAACCTCGGGAAAGCGCAACATGGCGCTGAAGACTTGGACACCGGGATCAACAATGTGAACAGCGGTGCCCAGGAACTAAAAGCCAAATTGCAGGAACTTGCCGGCAAGTCTGTCACGTTTTCAGACGGTGTCGATCAAGCCTACACGGGATTCAAGCAGCTGTCTCAAGGTATCCAGGCCTTTGATGAGGCTGTCGGCTCCATGCAGGAAGGAAATCAGAAGCTCCTTGCCTGGGCCGAAAAATCCCAGCAGGGTGCGAAAGACCTTTCAACGGGACTAAATGGGTCACTCGCGGCACTGCAGGACATGAACGAGAAGCTTCCGTCGCTTGCAGTTATGTCACAGAATGTGGCGGACGGGGCCCAAGAATTATCTCAAAAGGCTACTGAAAATCAAAGCAGCGTGAACAATACAAAAGCTGCATCTGATGGAGTCACTCAAGGCCTCAACGATGCATCTCAAGATCTGGATGCCTTGATCCAACAGGAACAGGACCCAGATCAAAAGGAACAGTTAAAAGCATTGCAAGCATCGATCACCTCTCTGGCTGGTGACAGTCAGGGCGTGAGCGGGGACATCGCAGCTATTTCTGACAGGACTACTTCTGTAGTGGGAAAAGCTCAAGATCTATCAGATATTGCTACACAAGCCAATCAAGGTCAACAAAGTCTGACCACCGGGTTTGATAAAATCACGAAAGGCCAGGAATCCCTTGCAAAAGGAGCAGACGAACTTGCCGATGGCCAAAAGCTACTGGTCGGGGGTCTGACCTCATTTGCAGAAAACCTTTCAAGCGCAAAAGAACGCCTGCAGGACATGAAAGCTGGAGGGTCCGCCCTTACAACCGGGCTCGCTAAGCTCGATGAAGGGACAGGGGCACTTGAAGAAGGCTCCACGAAACTTGCAAACGGTTCTTCGGAGCTTGCTGACGGTACAAACCGCCTGTCGGCAGGGTCCGGCCAGCTTGTGAACGGACTCGGAGGTCTTTATGCAGGATCGGGACAGCTCTATTCAGGGCTTGGAGAGCTTTCAAAAGGCACGACTGATTTATCGGATGGCCTGGGAATGTTCTCGTCGAAATTTCAGGAGCTGATGAGCGGTCTCGGTCAATTGAAGCAGGGGTCCACTGATCTATCGTCCGGTCTTGGCAGGCTTTCTGGCGGCTCAGGTGAATTGACGGACGGTCTTTCAAAACTGTCCGACGGTTCTTCAGAGCTTGAAACGGAGCTTGCAGACGGTGCCAGGGATGCGAATGATGTAAACGCCAATGATGACATTTACGACATGTTCGCAAAACCTGTCACACTGACCGATCATCCGATCCATGATGTACCCAACTACGGGACAGGATTTACACCGTATTTCTTATCCCTTAGTTTATTCGTCGGGGCATTGGTGATTTCAATCATCTTCCCACTCCGGGAACCGGCTGTGAAACCGATGAGCGGAATCGGCTGGTTCTTCGGGAAGTTCGGGGTCCTGATCTTCGCAGGATTATTCCAGGCCCTGCTGGCAGATACGATTCTGCTTGCCGTCCTCGGATTGGACGTGACGAGCATCCCGCTCTTTATCATGATGAGCATATTGGCGAGCTGGACGTTCTTATCCATCGTTCAATTCCTGGTCACATCACTTGATAATCCAGGGCGCTTCCTCGGCATCATGATCCTGATTCTTCAGCTGACGAGCAGTGCAGGAACGTATCCGATTGAACTGGTGCCGGAGCCGCTGCAGCACTTTACAAACTTCTTACCGATGACATATACGATTTCTGCTTTCAGAGCGATCATTTCGACAGGAGATTATGCGTTCATGTGGCACAATATCGCGTACACGCTCCTATTCTTATTAATCGCGACGAGCGGGACGATCCTTTATCTGACGTTCAGATTCCGGGTCATCCGCCGCAAGCAATATCGTGAATTAGAAGCATAAAGGAAACTCGGAGGGACGCCCTTCCGAGTTTTTTTATTGCCGGGGTGTCCGACTCTTCCTTTTTCCCCTATATAAAGGGTGAAAGGAGGTGAGGCACATGGCAACAGCGGATCTGAAGTCGACGAGAATACGACTTTCATACATGGACGGGCTTGATGAAAAGGGCAAGCAGAAGTTCGCGTACAAATCGTACAGCTACATCAACCCACTGGCTACGGCCGATGCAGTGAACAGCGCAGCATTATCGATCGCAAGCTTATCTTCAAAAGGATTATCCAACGTCGAAAAGTTGCAGAACTTCGACATCAACGAATAATCGATGATGAATCTTAAAGGAAAGGAGGGAGAAGCATGGCAAAAGTATTGGAGCTTGAGTTTAAAACAGAAACGGGCAAACCGGCAAAGCTGACGATCAACGATCCGGTTGAACCGATCGATACAGCTGCAGTGAAAGCAGCAATGAACAACCTGATCGCCACCAACGTATTCGGAAGCTCGAACGGAGCATTCGTCGGAGTCGAAGGCGCCCGCGTAGTCGAGCGTAATGTGACTGATTATGAGGTGATGTAAGGTGAGGAGAGCGTTCCCTGGAGGATGGGGGACGCTTTTTTTGGTGTCGGGAGGGGTGTTTACTTTAAAATGGGCGGGCTTATTTTCAAAACTGGGATTATATTTTCAAAATGGACCAACTTATTTTCAAAACTAAGATTATATTTTCAAAAAACCCCCACTTATTTTCAAAAACAAAATTTTATTTTCAAAACACAATCCTAGCCCGTCAATAAAGATAACGCTTACAAAATACCGCCGTAAAAATCCTCTATTGACTTCCCTCCCAATACCCAGTATTATCCTCTATAAGATAAATAGTTAGAAAATTACATACTTTCAATTATCAAGAGTGACCGAGGGATCAGGCCCTATGACGTCCGGCAACCTCCAGAAATGGAACGGTGCCAATTCCTGCAGAATGATTCATTCTGAAAGATAAGTCGGGATATACAGGCGATGCTTCTTTCAGTTGAAAGAGGCATTTTTTTATGAACGAAAAAGGGGTGTGCACATTGATCGAGATACGGAATCTGGTGAAAACGTACAGAACAAAGAAGCAGACGGTGGTCGGCGTTGATCACGTGTCGGTCACCATTGAAAAAGGCGAGATCTTTGGGATCGTCGGATACAGCGGGGCAGGGAAGAGTTCCCTCCTGCGCTGCCTGAATCTGCTGGAAACCCCGACCTCAGGTGAGATCATCATCGACGGCCAGGATTTCACCCGGCTTTCATCGAAGCAGCTACGGCTCGCCCGCCAGAAAACGAGCATGATTTTTCAACATTTTCACTTGATCAAATCGAAGACGGTTTATGACAATTTGGCGTTTGCATTGAAAGCGGCCTCTGTTTCTAAAGCAGATATCAAACCGAGGGTCACCGAGCTCCTCGCGATGGTCGGTCTTTCGGATAAGGCGGATGCCTACCCGGCCGAACTCAGCGGCGGTCAAAAGCAGAGGGTAGGGATCGCAAGGGCGCTTGCCAACAATCCGTCGGTCCTGCTGTGCGATGAAGCGACATCGGCACTGGATCCGAATACGACGAAATCGATTTTAAAGCTGCTGAAAAAAATCAACAGGGAGCTCGGCTTGACGATTGTACTCATCACACATGAGATGGAAGTGGTGAAAGAGATTTGCGACAGGATGGCGGTCATGCAGAGCGGGAAAATCGTGGAGGAAGGTCCGGTATATGACTTGTTCGCCCAACCGAAGGAAGAATTGACGAAGCAATTCATCGAGACAATCCTTCAATTCGAATTGCCATCCCACCTGGCTCAATCCCGAAAAGGAAAGATCATCAAGATCCAGTTCAAAGGCTCGATTGCAGAAGAAAGCGTCGTGTCTGAAGTGTTTCAGCGATACAAAGTCCAGGGGAACATCCTTCACGGGAAAATTGAATACATACAGGACGTCCCTCTTGGAATTTTTATCATGGAACTGATCGGTGCACCGGGTGAGATCGATGCGGCCATCCGCTATATTACGGCAAAGACACAAAGCCTGGAGGTGATCGGGGATGCTGCCTGATTCATTGACTGCGATCCTGCCGGAATTGAATAAAGCCTTTTTTGAAACGGTTTATATGGTGGGCATTTCACTTGCAGTGGCCATTATCATCGGGATGCCATTGGGTATTCTGTTGTTTGTCACCGATAAGGGATTGTTTTTACAAAACGGTTTGATTAAAAAAGGAGTAGGATTCTTCGTGAACATGGTTCGTTCGGTTCCGTTCATCATCTTACTCGTGGCGCTGCTGCCGCTGACCAAGATTCTAACAGGCACCACGATCGGGCCGACCGCCGCATCGGTGTCCCTGTCGGTGGCCGGCATCCCGTTTTTTGCAAGAATGGTGGAAACGTCACTGAGGGAAATCGATAAAGGGGTCATCGAAGCCTCGGTTTCAGTCGGGGCGAGCCCGTGGATGATCATTAAGGATGTGCTGCTGCCGGAAGCGCGTCCGGCCCTGATCCAGGCGATCACGATCACGACCATCAGCCTGGTCGCCTATTCCGCCATGGCAGGCATCGTAGGTGGAGGCGGCGTCGGGGACCTGGCGATCCGCTTCGGATATTACAGATACGACAATACGGTGATGATCACCACGGTCGTCATCTTGATTTGCCTGGTTCAACTCATCCAATATACGGGTGATGTGTTTGCCAGATTAGTAGATAAACGATAAAGAATGCAGGGGGAATACGAAGTGAAAAAGTGGATATTATTCGCAGCAATCGCAGCAGTTATGAGCGTAGTTGCAGCTTGCGGTGGGGATGAGGCAAGCTCGGAGAATAAAAAAGAAGTCACCATCGGGGCGACGTCAGGTCCGTACAGTGATATGGTGACAAAAGCGATCAAGCCTGGGCTGGAAGAGAAGGGATACAGTGTCGAAGTGAGGGAGTTTAGTGACTACATCCAGCCGAACAATGCCCTTGCGCAGGGAGATCTGGATGCGAATCTATTCCAGCATAAAGTGTACATGGAAACTTTCGCCAAACAGCATAACATGAAGCTGTCAGAGGTCATCGTCGTCCCGACGGCACCGATGGGCATCTACTCACAGAAGTTCGATTCGATTGAAGATATCAAAGAAGGAAGTGCTATCGCGATTCCGAACGACCCGACCAACGCAGCGAGGGCATTTCAAATTCTTGAGGACGCGAAGCTAATCACCTTAAAGCCGGACACAGACCCACTGACGGTTTCAGAGAAAGACATAGCAGAAAACGTCAAGAACCTGCAGTTCAAACCGATCGAAGCGGCCCAGCTTCCACGCGCCGTGGATAGCGTGGACCTATCTGCCGTACCCGGGAACTATGCACTGGCAGCAAACATGGACCTACTCGATGCCCTCCAGCTCGAGGACATGCCTGACCAGTACCGCAACCGGGTCGTCGTGAACACCAAAGACGTCGACTCCCAACTCGCCAAAGACATCAAAGCAGTCATCGAAGCAGACCAATTCGAAACCATCATCGATGAACAATTCAAAGGCTTCGGAAAACCGGAGTGGATGAAGTAGGGACGGACCTTCAAATCGACCCATATCAGAGACAGAAACAGGAAAGGGACGGGCTTCCGCATGAAAATGCGGAGGTCCGTCCCTCTTCTTATAAACAGCACTTCTTATATTTCTTCCCACTTCCAATGGCCAGGGGTCGTTACACCCTGTTTTCTCATCCGTGGTGACGGGCCCCTAAATTCCCTCCGGCAGCCCGCCGTTCATTTCAATCTCTATGAGTTCGAGGAAGTGTCTCCATTCATCCAGTTTCGGATGTTGAATCCCGTTCATGACGCAATTGACATACAGGGATTCTTCCAGACAAATCAGCTCATTCTCATATCCTGTTTCGATTAACCCTTCTACTTTCGGTATCGCGTCCGCTGATAAATGGCGGCATAGGTTGTCTGCGATGAGTGTTTTGGCCATCAGGTCATCTGCTTGATCAAACAATCTGAGCAAAGCCTTTTCCGCTTCTTTTGTTTTGATCCTTCCAAGTACGTCGAGCGAATAGAAGGTCGTGTTCCAGCCGAGGGCGATTTTTTCGACTTCATTCACCACGAGGTCCGTCCCTATCTTGACCAGTGCGTTGGCTGTTTCCTCGAATAGAAGGTCACTTTTATCCTCGTCTTTGAAGAGGCCTGCTAATACTGGGGCGACGGTTTCTTCTCCGAGTTCTCCCGCTGCATAGACGGTGAAGATCATGCTGAATCCAAAGTGCTCTTCTTGCTCCACCGCCTCTGCTATGCCCAACTGGAGTTCCTTACCTGAGACGCCTTCTTTCCTTATTAGTTCTTTGATGATTCTCTTACCCATATCAAAATGCGCCTGATCATATCCTCCCGTCTCCAGATAAAAGGTAATATCTGCGAGTTTCATGTGTAGTGCTTCTGCCGTCATCGAAGGGAGCGTGATGATTTCTGCTAATTGATTGCGACCGATAAAGCGTTCCACTTCAGCACTGTGTTGAATCAACAAATCCGTATCAGCATTCAGCAGCAGCTGGGTATAGTAGACCAGGTCGGTTTCTGTATCATCAAGACGGTTCAAGCGATTGATCACTTCCACGATCCCTTTCTCATTCATTGGCATGTACAACAGATTCGGAAGTATCGGAGATGAGTACGACGCTACCGGCCCCCGGTCAACCGCCTTCAACCCGGTCAGGAATGTTTCCCCTCCAGGTAAATACGTGTCCTCTAATAGCTCAATGGCAAACCTCTGCACAAACGGATCTTCACTTAAGAAGAACGGTTCCACCTTTTTAACAAAATGATTCATTGGATAACCTTCCTTTGACTTTCATATTACCCTTTAGTTTAATGGGTCGTTTGGGAAAAGGGAAGGGGACGGACCTTCAAAATCGGCATCAGGTTGTGCGGAAAGCTTATAGGGACGGACTTTCACATGTGAATGTGAAGGTCCGTCCCTCGCCCTGAACAGACTATGTCAAGTTTTGCAGTTCCAATTTACTATCACTTAATGTAAGCGGTAACAAATTTCAGACAATTTACTCTTTTTTTACACAATTATGACAAATCCTGTTGTATACTGGTACTTGGTGGCGAATCTGTCACGTTATTAAACTATGAGTAGGAGGAGTAAAATGAGTGGTAATGCAATAAAGCGTCAATTGTTAAGTGTAACAGTTGCCTCTAGTATGGTTTTAAGTTTGTTTGCCCCGCCTTTATCCCAGCAGGTATCAGCTGCGGATGAAGCTTTTCAGGATTTAATCATTTCTGAATATATTGAAGGTACGAGTTATAATAAAGCAATTGAACTTTATAACGGTACCGGGGAATCCATTGATTTAACGAATTACACCTTAGAGTTACATACAAATGGTGCGGAGACTGCTGATAAGTCTTTATCTTTATCAGGCACTTTAAAAGCTGGGGATACTTTGGTACTTTCCCATGAACAGGCAGCAAAGGCAATCCTCGATCAAGCTGATATTAAAGACAAATTTATTAACTTCAACGGCAATGATCCAATCACACTAAAGAAAAACGGAACAATCATTGATTCAATCGGACAAGTGGGCTCGACTGCAGATTTCGCAAAGGATGTCACCATCATCCGAAATGATTCTGTGATGACGGGTGATACCGATGTAACCGATGCTTTTCAGGTGTCAACAGAGTGGACGAATTTAGGAACGGATATTTTCACTGACCTTGGCACTCACTTATCTGATACCCCAACCCTAGATACGACTCCAGTAGAACTATCCACCATTGCAGATGCACGCACCGCACCAAAAGGTACCGTCGTGAAAGTCCAGGGGGTTGCAACAGCATCCTTCGAGGCCGGAGGCCAAACGAATTTATTCATTCAAGATGGAACTGCGGGTGTCATCATCCGTGGAAGCGGACTGCCAGCCCAGCCTGGTGATGAAATAATCGCTGAAGGTAAACTTGGGGACTATTACGGCATGCAGCAGATCGAAGCGACTGCTTCACATGTTGAAGTGACCATGGAAAGTAAAGGGGTGCCGGCACCAGCTTCCCTCACTTCTACAGACCTTTCATCTGCGAATGGTGAAGAACATGAAGGCATGTTTGTCGAATTCATGAATGTCACTGTTGAATCCAAGGACAATAATGGGAACTTCACTGCCAAAGATACAGCAGGGAAATTTGTCATTAAACCAAGTGATTCATCTATTCTCGAAGTGGGAAAAACCTACGAAATTCTTCGCGGAGTAGTCGATTATAACTTTAATGAATATAAGCTGGTACCGCGCCATTCATTAGATGTTATTGAAAAGGCATTTTCTGTAGCGGCAAGTACTGGTTCAGGCTCTGTTGTTGAAGGAACGGAGGTTACACTTCAAACAGCAATTGAAGGCGGGACTATTCACTACACAATGGATGGGACAAACCCTACATCTTCAAGTCCGGTTTATACTGCGCCGATAGAACTTACTTCAGATGTGACCATTAAAGCCGTGGTGATAAAAGACGGTAAGACGAGTGAGATAGCCACCTATACTTACAAAATCCTAAAGTCTGCAGATGGCTTAAGCATTCACGATATTCAAGGAAGCTCACATACTTCCCCTTATGAAAATATGACTGTTACAAATGTTGAAGGAATTGTGACCGCGAAAGCCGGTTCCAATGCTTTCTATATGCAGGAAGCGGCACCGGATGATAACGTGGCGACATCCGAGGGGATCTATGTTTACGCAAGGGGAAATTCTGTTCAAGCAGGAGACAAAGTAAGTGTCTCTGGACAGGTGAAAGAGTGGAGAGAAGATGGCTATGATGATGCGAAAGATCTTCTTACGACACAAATTACCGCATCGGCCGTTGCGATAGAATCCTCTGGCAACACTGTCCCTGCACCTGTTGTAATGGGAGAGGATCGGGTTCCGCCTACTGAAGTGGTAGAAGATGATGACATGAAAACATTCGACCCGGCAACAGATGGACTGGATTTTTATGAAAGCCTTGAAGGTATGCTGATTGAAATTCCAGATGCGACGATCACGGGTCCAGTAAAATACGATGAACTGCCGGTCATTGTGAACACAAGTGAAGATCAGCTTCGCACAAGAGCAGGGGGCATTCTGATTTCACCTGAAGATTATAATCCTGAGCGTATGATGATTGACGTTGATGGTATGAAGATCAATGCGAAGACAGGCGATATGCTCGATGGATCTGTAATCGGTAACGTTAGCTATGACTATAGTAACTTCAAAATCCGTCCAACAGGTGACTTCCCTGAAGTGATTGATGGCGGAACTGTCCGTGAGGTTACGGGAATTACTTCAGGAGAAGAAGACTTGACCATTGCGTCTTATAATATCGAAAACTTCTATGCCGGCATTGATCAAAGCAAAGTAGAGAAGATTGCCGAATCAATCGTCAAGAATTTAAAAACCCCGGACATTATCGGACTTGTCGAGGTACAGGATAATAACGGTCCTGAAGACGATGGCACGACCGATGCAAGTGAATCTTACGAAACAATCATCAAAGCGATAAAAGAAGCAGGTGGACCGACATACAAGTTTACAGACATCGCGCCTGCAGACAAAACAGACGGTGGTCAACCTGGGGGGAATATCCGTGTCGGATTCATCTACAACCCAGAGCGTGTCGAATTGACGGATAAACAAACAGGAGATGCGGTCACATCTGTTGGTGTGGACAAGGATGGCCTTACTCATAATCCAGGTCGAGTCGATCCTATGAACAAAGCATTTGAAGACTCACGTAAAGCCCTTGCTGCAGAATTTATGTTTAATGGTGAAAAAATTATTGTTGTAGCGAACCACTTTAACTCCAAGGGTGGGGACGGGGCATTGTTTGGTGCCGATCATCCTGTTGTTCTCGGAAGCGAAGTGCAGCGCTTGGAACAGGCAAAAGTCATCAATCATTTTGTAGATGACGTGAAAGAGACAGTGAAAGATGCAAACGTAGTGGTCCTCGGTGACTTAAACGACTTCGAATTCTCAGCACCGATCGATACGCTGGAAGGGGACGTTTTAACCAATATGATGGAAAAGCTCCCTGCGAAGGAACGTTACACTTACATTTATCAAGGGAATTCCCAAGTGCTTGATCACATCCTGGTGACGAATAATTTAGCCCATCGAACCATGATTGACAGCATTAATATTAACGCTGATTTCAGTGAAGAGGATGGACGTGCAAGTGATCACGATCCTGTACTTGCAAAAATTCAGTTTGGCAAAAAGGTAGAACGTATTTCCGGTGCTGATCGTTATCAAACAGCCATAGAAATCTCTGAAGAAGGATGGGAATCTGCAGAGACGGTGGTCATCGCCAGAGGGGATCAGTTCCCTGATGCCCTTGCAGGAGCTCCCCTTGCCTATAAACATGATGCGCCGATTTTATTGACCGAAAAAGGTTACTTGAACGATGAGGTACAGGAAGAAATTAAGCGGTTGGGTGCAAAGAAAGCAATCATCCTTGGCGGTGAAGGTGCGGTATCTAAGTATGTTCAATACCAACTGAAAGGATTAGGCCTGAAAACAAATCGTATTTCAGGTGCCGACCGGTTTGAAACAGCTGCGAATATTGCAGCCAGATTAGACGGAAATCCTGAAAAAGCAATTGTAGCAAACGCATATCAGTTCGCTGATGCACTATCTGTTGCTTCTTATGCAGCGCAGAATGGATACCCGATTGTTCTATCTGCTCAAGATAAATTGTCGGATGCTTCAGAGAGAGTATTAAAGGGAATTGACGAAAAGATTGTCGTGGGCGGGCAAAATGCCATCAGCAACAAGATTTTTGAAAGCTTTGAAGAAGCGACCCGCTATAGTGGTTCCGACCGTTACGAAACGTCAGCTGAAATCGCCAAACACTTAACTCCGAAAACCAATCATGCGGTCGTAGCTACCGGAGGCAATTTCGCTGATGCACTGGCAGGTTCTGTTCTTGCTGCTAAAGCAGGGGCTGAAATCTTACTGGTGAAGAAAGATACAGTTCCTGAAGGGATCATGAGAGCAATTGAAGTGGACGATATTCGCAACTTCCACGTTGTTGGCGGAAAGAATGCTGTAAGCGAGGACGTAATGACGCAATTAAAGAAATAATGAAGGGATCAGGGACTATGAAATGTCCCTCCTTTACCTGGTCATCAACTGAATTTTGATTCTACAAAATTATTTGAAAAATTCGTCACATAGCACTACTAAACTACTATATAATGGGTATTGTCGGCGGGAAATTGCGACAAATACCTACATATGAAAAGGAAGGGATCAACCAATGAATATTAAGAAACCTTTATACGCCGTGTTATCAACTGCAGCCCTTGCTGCTACCATTCTTGCAGCATCACCTGCTTCTGCAGAAGGAGGAGAATTTGATCTAACCATCATGCATACAAATGATACCCATGCCCATGTAGAAGGATATCCTCGTTTAGTGACAGCGGTAAATGAGCTGCGCACAGAAAAAGCCAACTCTTTACTAGTTGACGCCGGTGATGTATTTTCAGGGACTTTGTATTTCCGTCAATACCTTGGACAAGCTGATCTTCACTTTATGAATGAGCTGAAGTACGACGCGATGACACTTGGTAATCATGAATTCGATAAAGATTCCAAGACGCTTGCAGACTTCATTAAAAATATGAACTTCCCGATGGTTTCATCAAATGTAACTGTTACGGGTGATAAAGATCTTGAGCCATTATTCAAAAATGCAATCGGACAGCCGGGAGACGGCGGGAATGTCTATCCTGCGATGATTAAAGAGGTCGATGGAGAACAGATTGGAATATATGGATTGACGACTCCGGATACGGCATTTATCTCAAATCCAGGAGAAAACGTGGTATTTGAAGATGCTGTTGAAAAATCCAAAAGCACTATTAAAATGCTGAAGGATAAAGGTGTGAACAAAATCATTGCACTTTCTCACCTTGGTTATTCTAACGATTTAGAATTGGCAGAGGAAGTGGATGGGCTTGATATCATCGTGGGCGGCCACTCTCATACAGTTCTAGAAGAGCCTGTTGTCATTGACAAAGATGAGCCTACTGTGATTGTTCAAGCGGGAGAATACTTAAATTTACTTGGCTTATTGGATGTTACCTTCGATGACAAAGGTGTAGTGACGGACCACAACGGTGAAGTCATCAACCTTAAGGACTATAAAGAAAACGAGGACGCCCTTGCCAAGGTGAATGAATTCAAAGCTCCTCTGGAAGAGTTGAAAGCAGAAGTTATCGGTAAAACTGAAGTGGCCCTGAACGGTGAACGGGCAGATGTAAGAAGAAAAGAGACGAACTTAGGAAACCTGATTGCTGATGGCATGGTGGCCAAAGCGAATGAGTTTGTTGAAACATACATCGGACTTCAAAATGGTGGAGGAATTCGTGCTTCTATTGATGCAGGAGACATTACACTCGGAGAAGTATTGACGACCATGCCATTCGGAAACAATCTTGTTACACTTGATTTAACTGGAGAAGAAATTGTATCTGCCCTTGAACACAGTGTGGCAAGAGTGGAAGGGGAAGACGCACCGGGTGAATTCCTTCAAGTATCTGGTATTAACTACAAGTACGATGTGTCTAAACCTGCAGGAGAAAGAGTGTGGCATGTAGAGGTCATGACGAAAGACGGGTTTGAAGAAATCGATCCGGAAATGACCTATTCAGTAGCTACGAATGCATTTACTGCAAATGGCGGAGACGGCTATACAATGTTCAAGGAAGCTAAAGAAGAAGGGCGTCTTACTGAGCTGTTTGTCGTTGACTTTGAAGTATTTACTTCATACATTGAAAAGAATAATCCTGTTTCACCTGCCGTAGAGAATAGAATCGTTCAAGAAGAAGCACCTGAAGTGACTAGATTGACTGGTGAAACGCGTTACGAGACAGCGGTCGAAATTTCTATGAAAGGATGGGAAACTGCAGACACGGTTATTCTTGCACGTGGGGACTCATTCCCTGACGCCCTTGCAGGTGCACCTCTTGCCTATAAACATGATGCGCCTATCCTACTGACAGAAAAAGGCTCTTTAAACGCTGCGGCAAAAGCAGAAATCAAACGCCTTGGTGCCAAAAATGTTATCATTCTTGGAGGAACAGAAGCTGTAAGTCATTACGTGGAATATCAGCTAGAAGGAATGGGGGTTGATGTAGAACGTATTGGTGGACAGGATCGCTGGGAAACAGCAGTGAACATTGCTGCAAGTTTAGGTGGTTCTCAAGAAAAAGCGGTGATCGCGAATGGTAAGAATTTTCCTGATGCCCTGGCTGTCGCTTCATACGCAGCGAAAAACGGTTATCCGATTTTACTAACTGAATCTGATAAACTTCCAGCCGAAACGGTAAAAGCATTAAAAGGAATTGAGCATACCATTGTAGTCGGTGGGGAAGCCGTGGTCAATCAAAAAGTGTTTAAGTCCCTTCCTGATGCAATGCGTTATGCTGGTCTTGACCGTTATGAAACGGCAGCTAAAATCGCAACTGACCTTAATCCATCAAAGGCAGCATATGTAGCAACTGGGGAAAACTTCGCTGATGCTTTAGCAGGTTCAGTACTTGCCGCGAAAGAAGATGCTTCTATGCTTCTGGTTCAACCAAACGACCTTCCAGCGTCTACATCAAAAGCCATTAAAGATATGAAAGCGAAAGATTTCTATATTCTTGGCGGTGAGAAAGCTGTAAGTGATGTAGTGAGTGGAAAATTAATGGAATAGAATAAATTAACAGGAAAAGCCATCGTGTATTCGATGGCTTTTCTTTGTGGGATTATTTTAGAATAACGTAGATTTGTACATCCTACTCCTAAAGGAGGGAGCAGGAGTGCGTCATTTATTGTCTATATTCTATGGTATTTTCATATTGATTCTTACTTGTACTGAAAGTATAAAGAAATTTTCCATGGAGGGACGACCGTCCTTTTTATGGAATCCTGATCCTGATTTTAAGAGCTTTTTAGATTTTCACCATTACCCTTTTGATAGTCCGGCCTATATCACTCAAAAATCAGGTCATATTCTCGCATTTTTTCTTTTTGCCCTCATCAGTCATGCAGCCATCAAGAGGGCGTCCGCTGTATTTATATTATCGACTGTCTTTGGTATTTGTCCGGAAATCGCCCAGCTGTTCTTCTCCAGGACCGGCTGCCTCCTTGATGCAGGGTATAATGTGCTAGGCATAACACTTTATTTTATTTTTCATTCAGTAGGACAAAAGCTTTTGAAGAGCCCTTCAAAGGTCCAGAGCGGGTAATGGCGCAGTTGCATGATGATTCAACAAAAAAAAAGAACCGGTCTGATTGATTGAACTATGCCCCATAATTCGGACAGTTTTAAAAAAAGAGCCTAAGCTGCTAAGAATTAACTCAGGTATTTTACCGGGGTCATTTATTTATTTATTTCCCATTAGTATATACGACTTATAATTGCTTATAAAACAGACAAAAATATCAATAAGGTAATAATATTTCTTCAATGTTCCAGCACTGTTCCCCCAACAGGGTTCAGGTGATTCGACAAAATACACTTATAGTAATATAATGCGACAATAGAGAATTTTTGTGTATAATTAAGATGGAAATATTCTAGTTTAAGCACCAATAAATGATTTGAAAAATGATAATTAACATAAAAGAAAGATACCTTGAACATGAGTGAGGAGCGACCTATAAATGGATTTGTTTACGAAGTTGCAAAATAAAGAAGAAAAAATTTCTGTCATTGGTTTAGGATATGTTGGCCTTCCGTTAGCTATTGAATTCGCAAGAAAATTTAAAGTGGTTGGTTTCGACGTAAATACCAACAAATTAGAAAAATACATCAATGGGATCGACGTCACGAATGAAGTGGGAGACGAGGAAGTAAAAAACACTACCATTCATTTCACAAATGATGGACAAAACCTGAAAGATTGTAAATTTCATGTAGTGGCAGTGCCTACGCCAATCAATAGTGATAAGACACCTGACCTCACACCTGTTATCGGGGCAAGTGAAATAGTAGGAAAGAATTTATCAAAAGGGTCTGTAGTTGTATTTGAATCTACGGTTTATCCGGGTACTACAGAAGAGGTATGTATACCGATTCTTGAGAAAGAATCAGGATTAACTTTTGGTGTTGACTTCACGGTGGGTTACTCTCCAGAACGCATCAATCCGGGAGATAAAGTTAATACTTTAACAAAAATCATTAAAATTGTTTCAGGTTCGGATGCAGAAACCCTTGATATTGTTTCAAACGTTTATGGAGCAATCATTGAAGCCGGCGTCTACAGGGCAGAATCAATTAAAGTTGCTGAAGCGGCAAAGGTGATTGAGAACTCACAGCGAGATATTAATATTGCCTTCATGAATGAACTTGCAATGGTATTTAATAAAATGGATATTGATACAAATGCTGTCCTTGAAGCTGCAGGTACAAAGTGGAATTTCTTAAAATTCACTCCTGGACTTGTAGGAGGACATTGTATTGGGGTAGATCCTTATTACTTCACATATAAAGCTGAGCAGTTAGGTTATCACTCACAAATTATATTGGCAGGAAGAAAAATCAATGATGACATGGGTAAGTATGTAGCAAGTAACATCATCAAAAAGCTGATCAAAGCAGAGCAACCTGTGAAAGGAAGCAGAGTGGCTGTGCTTGGCTTAACTTTCAAAGAAGATTGTCCAGATGTTAGAAATACTAAAGTAATTGACATTATCAGAGAACTGGAGGATTTTGGAATCGAAGTGTTGGTTCATGACCCTGTGGCTGATAAAGAAGAAGTGCTCAGAGAATATAATATTGAATTGGTTGAGAAAGAAGAACTCAAGGACTTAAATGGCATTGTACTTGCTGTAGCTCATAAAGTATTTAAAGAGGAGTATACCCTAGATTTCTTTAATAACTTGTATGCAAACGAACAGAAAGTGATTGTAGATGTGAAAAGCGTTCTTAACCGAAAAGATTGTGAGCAAGAAGGATATACGTACTGGAGTTTGTAAAATCATTATTGTCTAAGCGAATCGAATTCATGTTATGAATTCGATTCGTATCATTTCTAAGCAAGGGTGTTATAAAATGAGGCTTTTACATATTTGCTCATATTACATTGGAAATAAGTTGTATATGAACTTATTCAAAAGGTTGGCGAATAAGCGTATTGAACAAGATGTATTTGTGCCAATAAAAGATGAAGAGCATAGCGGGAGTAATCAATTACCCCTGGAGTATCAAACGGTTCACTATTATTATAAAAATATCGTGAAAAAACATGATAAGTTCTTGTATCACAACAAGATTTCTAAGCAGATGAAAGAGATAGAGAAGTCCCTCGACCCCAAAGAAATTGACTTTATTCACGCTCACACGGTATTCAGTGATGGTGGAACGGCTTATAAGCTTCATAAAAAGTATGGCACGGATTATATAGTAAGTGTCCGGAACACAGATATTAATTTCTTCTACAAGTATGCGATTCACTTAAGACCATTTATGTACAAGATATTAAAGAATGCAAAAGCGGTCGTTTTCATTTCACATGCGTATAAACAAAAAACCCTTGATCTCCTGCCAGAAAAGGTTTTATCGGAAATCCGGGAGAAATGCCATGTTATACCGAATGGTGCCGATGATTACTGGCACGATCAAGCTCTCTCAGAGGGACGCATAAAGGAATCGAGTAACGTAAGACTACTCTTCATAGGTTTGATCGATGAAAATAAAAACCTGGGTACCGTTATTAAAGCCTGTGAGAAATTGATAAAAGATGGAGTTAATGCTTCTTTGGAGGTTGTTGGAAATGGTCCGCTGGAAATCCAAAATAAGGACCTATGCAAAGAGTTAGGCATCCAAGATCATGTCGTATTTCATGGATATGTAAAAGATCAGGCGAAAATACAATCTATCATGAATCAATCAGATATCTTTGTTATGCCATCCTACAGGGAAACCTTTGGACTTGTATACATTGAAGCGATGTCCCGAGGGTTGCCAGTCATCTATTCGTATGAACAAGGAATAGACGGCTTCTTTAAAGAAGGTGAGGTAGGTTATTCTGTAGATCCTGATCAAAGTGAGACGATTACTGAAGCAATAAAGAAAATCACGCAAAACTATGATGAGATGTCTGCAAAATGTGTATATGAATCTAAGCAGTTTAATTGGGATGCTGTGTCTAATGAATATATAAAGCTGTATACAAGAGAATAGTATGAATGATGAAAGACGTATGGGTTTGCCCATACGTTTTTATTGCTTTCTCTATCCTAATAAGACCATTGATAAAAAGAGATGTGCGAATACCAGAGTATATCGGTTACAACGAGCATCAATCGGGTCTTGCGATGGATGTGTCTGGTGCATCGGTCTATAGAAAAGGGATCACCTTTATTTAAAGATGATCCCTTTTCTGTATGAACATTACTTTACCAAGCTGTGTTAGCGGCATTAGCCAGGGCGTTGTCTGTGCCTACAACGTCTACTCCACCAAGAATAGTAAGGTTAGAGAACTTCCTATTGCGAATGAGCTGATTCATAGAAGAGGGGAGTTCCTTTTCTTTAGAAAAGAGAATGGGGCTTTGACGCTTTCCTGCCAGCGAAGCACCAGTTAAAGCATCAGCAAAATTTAGTCCTGTAGCAACATAAGCATCATGTTGACCAAGATCCAATTGTTCAATGATTTTTTTTGCTGTGTCGTAGCGGTCTTTACCACCAATTCTAGTCGTTTTAGTTCTGATACTATTTACTATTTTCTCGCTGACAACACCTTTGTCTCCTACAATGAGGACTTCTTCTTTCTGATTCAGAAGTTTAAGAGTTTCTGAATCAATAGAATCCTTATCTTGATTTGAAAGGAAAATAGGAATTCCGTTTTCAGCTGCATAAGGCGCAATGGCTAACGAATCTGGGAAATTTGCTCCCGTTGCAAGAATCGCTTTGTTGCTTGTTTGTTTTTGGCTAAGATGTTTTGCTACATCAATAGCTGTGCGGTAACGATCGCTTCCTGAAAGGCGTTGTGTGTCCAACCCTAAATTTTCGAGTGTTTTTTCAACCTCTGCGGAGACCGCGGAAGCTCCCCCTAAGATGATCGCATGTTTAGCTTTCAGTCGTTTCACCTCATTTTTTGTCTTGTTATTGAGTTTTTTACTTTCGGTCAACAAAATGGGCGCATTGTATGATTGGGCAATAGTAGTGCCTGCAAGTGCGTCTGGAAAATTATCGCCTACAGCGATGACCACTGTTTCTGCACCTTCAAACCATCCTTCTTTTGAAATTTCTACTGCCGTATCATATCTTGTATTTCCAGAAATTCTAGAAGTCACAGGTTGTAGATAGGAGGATGCAACATACCCCACCCTGTTTGAGCCATCGAGAACCTTTACATTGTAACGGACCCAATGTCTATCACTCGTGAACCCTTTTTCCTGGGTATTATGTTTCTCGTCAAGAACATCGACCAAAGTGTTTTTGGAAAGAGTGCCAGCTTTATTGATTCCTTGTGAATCTATATAAAAGTTTACTGAATCAACAGTTGTAGCAATATTCTCTTCATTGAAGTTCAAACTTGAGCGAGTTAACTTTCTACCTTCAGTGAATTCTTTCTTAATAAAACGGAAGGATTGACCATCATTTGGGTCATAACTAAAATCTCCAACTTTGAAAGCTAATCTTTTTAATGGATAGTCACTTAGAAAGCTATATTTGTCAATGTAATCATAGACTACATTCTGATACGCATCATCATTTATATTTCCGCTTTTATCAATGGGACTGTTGGATGGCACAATACCATTATAGGCCATGATTGCAAAATACCAGTTTTCTATTACATTTCTTTCACTATGGTTAACGACCGGTATTGGGCTGTTTCTCCACTTGTCTTCTAAGATAGTTAATCCTGCTTCGACATTGTAACAGACGTCATTCTTGAGTTTGTCTTTATCGAAATGCACACCTCCGGTCCCAGTATCTGTCACCTGCATCAGACCGATACCGTCTGGGTGACCGTCTCCGTCATCGTCGGATACTTTGGATTGATCCCAAGTATCATTTTCACGTAAAGCAATGGCTTTCACGACTTCAGGAGGAATGCTAAATTCCTTAGCTTTATCTGTTAAAAGCTTATTAATCTCTATTAAATTTTGGGAATCTACCTCACATGAACTTGCTTTGGCTTCACTATGGAAAGGTATGAATATTGCGCTGGTCAATAAGATCGCAGTCATTTTTTTTGCTAATTTCATTATTTACCTCCTAAGTTATTATACTTTCATTATACCATTTATAGGAAATTTCTAAAGGGTGATATTGGGTTTATGTAATCATGTAATAATTTTACTTTAATGGTAGTATATACACTGGAAGTGATTCGGTATATTAGATAATTTTTCTTTTTGTAGATGTTACTATATAAAATAGGAAATAAATAGAGGAGTGTGTATTAGAAATGAATAAGGTGATAGGAATAACAATATCAGCTGTGTTGTTCATGGTTTCTATGAGTATCGATCCTATTAAAGGCTTTGCAGCAGCGAGTAATGAGGTAGAGCCTATATCTATAAGTATAGATCCCTTAAGTTATCCAACCGACGAGAACTCTGCCAGAATTAAGAAGATATTATTGAACACGAATAAATATGGATTGACAACATGGTGGGATGAAGAGAAGAATTTTGATGACCAAGGGAAAGGGTACCTTGATTTTGGAGGTAGAGATGAGAGTGACATTCGCCATCCTGCAGCAATGTCACTTGGGCTTGCGACTTCCTTATCTTTTAAAGTATATAATCCTTCCTATATTGGCGTACCTGAGAGTGAAGCGATAGATCATACTTCGCAGCTTGTTTCTTCTCTGGCTTTTCATCATCGGGCGAATTCACAAAATGGTTGGGGAAATAGATGGCAATCGGCTCATTGGGCATATTTTGCGGGCTTTGGCGGATGGTTAATATGGGACGACTTATCTAAAGAAAATCAAGAATATGTTCGCAAAATGGTTGAGTACGAAGCCAATCGTTTTATTGATTATAAAGTGCCTTATTGGAAAAACGCAGGAGGAGAAGTGCTTTTTCCTGGAGATACAAAAGCCGAGGAGAATGCTTGGAACGCACAATTGTTACAGTTAGCTACAGCCATGATGCCGGAGCATCAAAATTGGCATGCCTGGATGAATAAAAATATTGAGCTCATGGTGTCTTCAGCAGCAACCCCTATGGACCTTACCAATAGTGAGGTGGTTAACGGGAAAGAGGTAAGAGAATGGGTTAAAGGGAGTAATATTAATGATGATGGAACTGTTGTGAACCATGGATTTATACATCCTGATTATATGGAGTTCATCGCATTCAATAATACTTCAGGAATTCATTATACACTGGCGGGCATGGCAACACCGGAAGCTGCTTTTTTTAACTCTGACCTTGTTTATGGTGCCTATGTGGAACATTCTTTTTCAAGTCCACCTTTTGAGGGGGCGGGCGGAACAATTTATAAACAAAACTCATCAGATATTTACTATCCTCAAGGAAATGATTGGGGTACAGATAGAAGAATGCAGTTTGCAACTCTTGATATCTTTGCAGATGTGTTTGAGTTTGATTCATCTTTAAGTAGAGGTGGCTCATACTGGGAACCGTTACACGCTCAGAAAGTATTAGATATGCAAAATCGACATTCCGATGGACATACGTATGCTTCTTACATGGAGGATACATATGATGGTAGAGAGGAATGGGTTGCCCATCATGCTGCTTGGGCTTTGATGGCAAAGTGGATGAAGAACGACCCCGCTTTAAAGATCTCAGAAAAATCTTATGGGCCAACCTATGAACGATTATCTGGAAAGGATAGGTTTGAAACATCGGTCGAAATTTCGAAAGAAGGATGGGGATCATCTGAAACAGTTGTCATTGCCAGTGGAGAAGATTTCCCGGACGCGCTTGCTTCCGCTCCTTTAGCAGGAAAATATAAGGCCCCCATTTTATTGACGAACCATAATCACTTGCCAGGTAGTGTAGAGAAGGAATTGGTCAGACTGGATGCTGAAAGGATAATTATTATAGGTGGAACTTCGGCTGTCACGGATGAGGTTGCAGAAGCCATAAGAGATTTAGACGTAAAGGTCAGCAGAATAGATGGAAGTGATCGTTATGAAACGTCTGTGAATATTGCCAAATACATCGGGGCATCTTCAGATCAAGCATTTCTAGTAAATGGAAAAACTTTTCCGGATGCTCTCTCTGTCGCTTCGATAGCTGGTAAAAATGGTATCCCGATATTGTTGACAAAAAAAGATGAAATACCTCCTTCAACTCAAGAGGTCCTTGAGCAAGTCCGTTCTATAACTCTTATAGGTGGGGAGAACGTCATTGGAAAAAACGTTGAACAAACATTTCCAAAAGCTACAAGGATTGCAGGGGTGGACCGATATGAAACAGCTGTAAAGGTAATGGAGACACTCCAGCCGGGGGCCAAGACGATAATGGTTTCCAACGGGGGGGCTTTTCCAGATGCACTGTCTGGTTCTGCATTGGCATCAAAGTTAAACGCTTCATTGGTTTTAACAGGCTTTAACGATATTCCTGATGCAACCTTGAATGTGTTTAAGCGAAATTCCATTGAGCACTTTTACCTGTTAGGTGGAGAAAATACTCTTGCTGCTCATGTTCCATTAAGCTTATTAAGACAGTGATGTACTTTCTGTTTATCTCTTACCATACTAAAATGCTTTAGGAGGATTTATGAAACTATTGATAGTAAACTTTGTCGTTATTGTCACAGCATTCTTCGGTTTCGGTCTAACAGTAGGTGCGGCGGAACCTATTATTAAAGATCCAAACCTAGAGGAGGTTGTAAAGTACCATTATAATATTGATGAAAAAGTTAACATTTCTTTAATACAACTAGAAGATTTGGTTAACCTCGATGGGAGTTTTTGGGGGATAAGTGATCTGGAAGGCATTCAGCATGCTGATAATTTAGTATCGCTTTATCTTGAGGGCAATAATCTTAAACGAATAAATGAATTAAAACCATTAAAAAATCTTGAGGTATTGTCCTTGGCGGAAAATCAAATAGAGGAGATAACCGTGCCGGAAGACTTTAATAAAGTTTCATTATTAGATTTAAGTTATAACCGCATTATGGATATATCTCCTCTTCGATCTATGGCGTTTCAAGGAAATGAAATAAGTCTGGCCCTGAATGATAACCGAATAGCAAGTTTGACACCGCTAAAAAACACATCATTTCCTAAAGATGCAGCTTCTTTATATATTGATGCATCAAACAATGAACTGAAAAATTTAGATGGATTGCAACAAGCGTCTGCACTAACGGAGTTATCGGCATCTAAAAATCACTTATCTGACATTGAAGCATTATCGCCGCTTGAAAACCTTAAGTACTTGAATATTAACAATAATGACTTAGTCACCTTATCCCCATTATCAAAATCTAAACTTCAAGTGGTGAAAGCGGCTGATAATCGTATAGAATCCTTAGATGGCATTCAAGTAGATTCTAAAGGAGGCTATTATTTTGAGCTGCAGGGGAATAAAATTAAGGATATAAAAAGCTTATCAGGTATGACAAAGGGCTATGTGAATTTAGAAAATAATGAAATTCAAAGCATAAGGGCGTTGAGTGAAGTTGTTCAAGGAACAGTTTTGTTAAAAGGTAACCCTTTAAACGAAGACGCGATGGACATCATTTATACTTTAAAAGAGCGTGGGGTAAATGTAAGCTATGACCCCATAGAATTACCTGAGATGGGTGAAAAGCGGCTCGCTGGTTCAAACCGATATGCGACGGCGGTTGAAATATCCAAAGAAGGATGGGGAGAATCCCATACTGTCTTTTTAGCTAGAGGGGATTCATTTGCCGATGCCCTTGCTGGAGTAACCCTAGCTTATGAAAAGAATGCCCCGATTTTATTAACGGAAAAGAATAGATTAAGTACCGAAACGAAGAGGGAGATAGAAAGGTTACAAGCGGAAGAAGTGATACTATTGGGCGGATCCTCTGCCATCTCTTTAGAAGTGGAAGATGAATTGAAATCCATACAGTTGATTACGAAAAGGGTTTCGGGTAAGGATCGTTTTGATACTGCTAGATTAATAGCAGAGGAATTAAACTTGAAGCCTAAGAAAGCAATTATTGCTTACGGGAAGAATTTCCCAGATGCGTTATCAATTGCCCCATATGCTGCGCGCATGGGCTATCCAATATTATTAACGGATAAAGACTCACTTCCAAACTCAACTAAGAGCTTTTTAGAGAATGTAAATCAATCTATTGTCGTCGGTGGCGAAGGAGTAGTAAGTAACTCGATCCTATCTGAACTACCATCTCCCCAAAGGATTGGCGGTAAAAATCGCTTTGAGACAGCCACAAAAGTATTTAAAGAGTTAAATGGAACAAGCACTACCTTCTTTATAGGAAATGGTTATGGATTTGCCGATTCCTTGACAGGTTCGGTCTTGGCAGCCAAAAAAAGTGCTGCATTATTATTGGTTAATAAAACCGGAATCCCAGTAGAAACGCAGGATATTTTCAATGGTTACACAGTGGAAAACTTTACTGTTCTAGGTGGGAAAGCGGTTATCGAGGATGAAGTTATTTATAATCTTACAAAATTATATGAAGGGAGTTTAAATGAACAATAATGAAATTCAAACCATTTATCTTAGGTACATTACTCTTCTTTTTCCATTGTAATCTAATCAATGTTAGCGCGGAAGAACCTATTAATAAACCTGTAGCCATTTTTTACTCCCCACATCAAGATGATGAACTACTAACAATGGGTCACGCTATTACCCTTTATGTTCATAATGGCTACGAAGTGCACGTTGTATTATTGACCGATGGATCTGCGACTAATGCTATTCATTCAGTAAATAAAGAGGTCGTTAAGCATTATTTAAGCCCAATGTCAACAAAGGAATTTTCTGATGCCAGGAACTTGGAATTCATTCGATCGTTAAGTGCCCTGGGGGTTGAGAGAAAGAATATGCATTTCTCACGGTTAAAAGATGGTAAAACAACTGTCAACCAGGTGGAAGAAACAGTATTAAAGTATAAAACCCGTTTTCCGGAAGCCATTCATATGGCTCTAAGCTACCATGATGATCATAACGACCATCGTAACTCCGGACTGGCGTTAAATAATTTGTTTAAAAATGGATTACTGAAAGAACCCAAATTTTATATCCAAAATAACGAAAGAAATATAGTTAAAGGTGTATACGAGACATACTCATCAATTCTTGATCAACCAATCGTTAATGCTACCATTCCTTATAAAGAATGGAATCCTTTAAGAAGGATGTATTCTATTGGAATCATTTCTGTTCCGTATGATTTTAATTTGCTGGAAAGGGACCCAAGAAGTAAGTACCACTTAATTGATCAATAGCAATATATTCGCTTATTCTAAGAATGTCCTTCTTATGTGGAAACTATAGATGACATTGAAATAGCAGGCTAATTCCAAGGGAGTTAGCCTGCTTTATTTGTCATTAAACTATAGTTTGTATTCACATTTGTGATCAATGAAGATCTCATTAAAATCTAGATTATTGTACATATAAAGGATGACTGCATCGTTCACTTATAATTCCGTGAGAAGAATCCAAGAAGAATCCATATGATAAAATGGTGAAAAATAGTTATTCTATTACAGATAGTTGAAGAAGATACAAATACTTTTATTGGAATATATGGGGAGATAGGTGGACAAGTGGACTTGAAAATAATAATAAGTAGAAAATTGTATAGTGGATTGATTTTAATTGGTTTTTTGTTATTCATGATTTTAATGAGTGCCGTGCTCATGGGGTGGGATATTCTTTATTTTGGGTTAATGGTAGTCTGGTGGTCTCCACTTTTCTTGATTTATGCGTCTATCTGGTCTATATTATCTGAATTTCTTGGGGAGAAATTTGCGAATCTACCTAGAGATAAAAAAATTCTATCTGTGATATTTCATGTTTTAGGTGGTGGATTTGCTGCTATTACGGTTGTACTCTATTTAGAGGATATGGATATGAGCATAATAGATGTTAGATCTTTTTCTTTGTTATTCATTTATGGATGTATATCTGCGCTTCCATTTTGGGTAGTTGATTCAATTATGGCGGAGAAACAGAATAGAAAATATGCTATTAGCAAATCACAAAGCAAAAACTCCTCTAAGGAGCCGTAAGTACACGTGACTTTAACTAACCTAATGAAAAGTGAATAACATAACGAAACCCCAGTTCACATTAGATCTGGGGTTTTCACTATTATTTGCGTGGTTAATGCCTATATTACTTATGCTGCTAATATTATTTTTTATCTTTTTGTAAAGAGGGTAGTATGGCGTTATCAATGGAATCAGATATATTGGACATCAATGTTACTTCATTATCACTTATCATATTTAAATAGTTTATTTCATTGTTATTGAGTTCAAATGCTGTCCAAAGTTTTCCAGGTTGATCGTTCGGAACATATAAAGTTTTTTTCAATGATCCGTTCTGGTAGATATCTATTTTGGCTTCAGAATTAGCTAAAGCATTTGAACCTTCATGTAAGCGATAAGAATAGTTATATACACTGTATTTATAAGAACCCGGTTTCTGCTGGTGTAATGTTATCGTTTCAGGTCCAGTCAACGCCTCTTTATCAAATAAATCCAAGCTTGCAATCATATCATCATTGTCTTTATACAGTGGTGCGTCCCAATAGAGATGAAAGCGATTATTGTTCGTTCCTGGGCCGGTAAAGTGTGAATCTAAATCCATTGCATGATTTCCCCAGTTCAAAATAAATCTAGTCTTTCCGTGTTCGAGTAAGGGGGAGATACTTTCATTTGGATGATTGATATTGGTACCTTTTTGGATATGAGTGTTAAATAAGTATGAAATGTATCCATCTTTTATCACTTCGATAGAATAAAGTCCTGAAAGAAGGTTTAGAACCTCATACTCTCCATTTTCATCCGTGTACGTTGCCATTAGGATTTCTCCATTTGAATGATGGAATCCACTTCGAATGATCATCTTTGCATTGGTGACAGCTTCTCCTGATACTCCATCTATTAACTTCCCATTAATCGAGCCCTTACCAATTTTGTCTAGTTCTATCAAGTTAACTGTAGGTAAGGTGAAAGTGGTGTCAGGTTTAATTTCTGTATCGTAAATGATTTCTGTTTGATATCCTTTTTTGGTAAATGATAAGGTATATTTCCCCTCAGGCAGTGATAATTCATAGCCTCCATCTTCATCGGTAGTCGCTGTGCCCATCAGTTCATTATTTTGCATAGCTTTAACAGCAATGTTTGAATGATCTAGACTACTTCCAGCGAATGCATCCCCTGAAACATTTCCAGTTTGCACACAAAAATCAAGATCATGATTGACTAGAGTTTTGTCCATGATAGTATTTTTGTTTATTTTAGAAGCTTGTAACCTTGTGATAAGGATATCTTTTCTTGATATATCAAGCTGCTGTGTAAAACAACCTGATTTATTTAAGGTTTCTTGAGTAAGGACATTAAAGTTCGACATCCCTTCCCCAGTCCAATTATGGACGGAGGTTAAATAATGCTTCGTTTCAAATGGGAAGATACTGGCGATCTGTAAACCAACATTCATGTTTATTTTATTCGTTAATGCTCCATCGACTTTACCATTAATCATTTGTTTATGAGTGATAGGAGTATTCAGATGATCGGTCTCAATCTGTTGGGTCTTTTCGTTCCAAGTAAGTTCCAATTGATTCCTTTCTTCTTCTATGACGCTGAATTGGGCCTCTGATGCAACCTTTCCTTCTGAGTCCAGAGTAAAGGTAATAGCCAGGGAGACGGGCATGTGAACTTGACCAAATTTCACAGACGTCAGTAGAGGTATGTTTCCAAGCTTGTACGAAACAGAACCTAATACAAATGATGCCGCCGATTGGTCTTCGTTTAATGTAGTCCAGTCGGACGTTGGCAGTGAATCAGACGCTAGTGAATCTGTAGAACCATTTATATCAAGGGTAGTATTGTATTTTTCTGTATAGTCAAGATTCACATTAAAAGTTGAAATTCCTCGGTTTGCATCATATTCAGTGTCAGTTCTTGTTTTAAGGTCTTGTAGCTGTATCTCTCCGGCAATATTCATCTTTAAATTTTCTTTTTCCATCCATCTTGATGATATGGAAAATGTCAGGTCATCTGTGCTTAGATTTCTTATTGAGTTTAATTCTTGTATGGTCGAAATCTTGCTTTGACCAACTTTCAAAAACACCCCGTCATTCAGGACGAAATTATTTAACTTCTCCAAAGAAAGTGATTGTTCATCATGCAAGGATAGTTTATCAAACACATCTCCAATAGAGGGTTGGCTAATGGTGATAGTACCCATTACTTCATTAATAGACATGATTTTGGCCACGAAACCATTTGGAAATTCAGTAGTAGGTGGAATGACAAATAGTTGACCTTCGTTAAATGTTTTAGACACTTCTTTTCCTACAGTGATATGCATAGTGTCATTTAATCTTTGTTTGTAGCTCTTTTTAATAGCAAGTGTTTGGGTAGCAGAGAGTTTTGATAGTTTGGACGTTACGTTTGAAGCACCGATTGTTTCTTTATCTACAGAACTGATTAAGGTGGTAAGTTCTTTTTGTACATGATCGGAAACAGCAGATGTACCACCTAGAATATTAAAATCCTGTACTCTATTTCGATTAAATAAATATTCCGTTTCGCCCTTCGTTTGATTTTGATCCACTAATAATATGGCTGTTTTTTGCTTAGCAGCTAAAACAGAACCTGTGAGTGCATCAGCGAAATTGGTACCAGTACTAACATACATTTTAGGGTTAGCATGGTAGAAATTTGAGATGATTTCGTTGGCTGTATCATATCTGGTTGGACCGGAAATTCTTTGTGAATTAGGAAGAAGGGGGTCAATGCTTTCATATAATGCGTTTTTTCCTCCTATAATATATGTTTTTTTGGCATTTTTTACAGTACTTTTAACATCAGATGGTAGTGAATCTGGTCTGCTGAGTAAAATAGGTATAGCATGCTCAGCGGCATAGGGAGCTACTGCTAGCGCATCGGGAAAATCTTTCCCAGTTGTAATAATAAATTCATTATTCGTATTCCCTAATTTTTTGGAAATCTCAATGGCTGTTGAGTAACGATCTTGTCCATATATCCTTTCAACACTGAGTCCTAATGTTTTTAGATTTTTATCAATAGATAAACTAATGGCCTGAGGCCCCCCTAAAATCACAACTTTTTTTGCTTTTAATGCAAGTATCTGATTTTTGGTTGATTGAGGTAGTCTCGATTGAGATGTAAGTAGAATTGGAGCATCGTATTTTCTGGCTAGCGGGGCACCAGCTAGTGCGTCTGGAAATAGATCTCCCCTTGTTAGTACGACAATGTTGGTCCCGGAAGGCCACCCTTTTTTTGAGATTTTAACTGCAGTTTCATATCGATCTAATCCGGCAATCCGATTGGAATCATTGCTTGCTTCAGTAAAATGTTGTTCAAATATTAAACAAAATAGCAATGTGACAAATACTAAGGTGTAACAGGTTACTTTCTTTAACAATTTCAGTCCTCCTAATAAATGTATCCACACTATACTTTACGAGATTTCTCATACTAATTCTACAAATCTTTAAAATTTATGGGAGATATTTGTTAATTAGATACTAGTACCTATATACTTATTTTTGAAAATTTAAAATAATCTATTTACTTGTAACGTAATTGTAAAATAATTTGGTGAAATTAATGTTACAATAAATTTTGTAGAAAAAAGGAAAATGGGGAGCACAAAGAATGTCAAAATTACACTTATTATCTGGAAAATGTAAGTTGTTTGTTTTTATATTAGTCTTTGGATTAGCACTTCAAATCAATAGTGGGGGATTAGTTGAAGCAAGCGGTAAGACTGTGGATAGAGTAAGTGGAACAAATAGATATGATACCTCTGTAAAAGTTTCTCAACAAGGGTGGCCTGAAGGAGCGGATACCGTCGTAATTGCAGTGGGAGATAATTTCCCGGATGCCTTAGCAGGGGCACCACTGGCACATAAAATGAATGCTCCTATATTATTAGTATCCAAGTCGAGTATACCCGGTGATGTGAATAAAGAGATTAATAGACTGAACGCAAAGCATGCATACATATTAGGTGGGAAATCAGTTATTAGTGAAGAGGTAGCGCAACAACTTGCGAGTATGGGAATAGTTGTTACAAGGGTTGCTGGGAAAGATCGTTATGCAACAGCTGCTAAAATAGCAGAAATAGTCGGAGGAAATAAAGCAATTATTACGTACGGTGAGAATTTTCCTGATAGTCTTGCCATAGCGTCATACGCTGCAAGCAAGGCTATACCGATATTATTGACTAGTACAAATGTACTTCCGGATAGTACAAAGAAGTCACTACATCAATATGACTCTACCATTGTCGTCGGAGGAAATAAAGTAGTGAGCGATGAAGTCTATCGTCAATTGCCAAGTCCAAAGAGAATCACAGGATCTGATCGTTATGATACAGCAACTAAAGTAGTGAAAACATTGTATTCAGCTTCTGGTTCAAGTAACACAGTGGTTGCAACAGGAGAGAGTTTTGCAGATGCACTTACTGGATCTGTCATGGCTGCAAAGAATGATGAGCCAATTATGCTGATAGAATCAGATAGCGTTCCTAAAGTTGTGAAGGAAACCATCAATAACTATAATATTAACAATTTCACGATTATCGGGGGAACTTCAGTTGTATCTGACCATGCTGTTTCAATGTTGACATTTGACCCAACTGTCATCATAGAAACAGCAAAAAAATATATCGGGACCCCATATAAGTGGGGAGGGACAACTCCGAGCGGATTTGATTGTAGCGGATATATCGGATATGTATACAATCAGCACGGAATTAATGTTTCAAGGACAACCACAGGAATGTGGAATGAAAATCCTAGAGTAAATAAGCCAGCAATAGGGGACATAGTTGTATTTACAACATATAAGCCAGGTCCATCCCATGTTGGAATTTATATGGGGGATAATAAATTCATACACTCAGGAGATCGTGGAGTAGAAGTTACTAGTATGGATAATGTCTACTTCAAGCCAAGATATTTGGGTGCAGTGAGAGTGTTGAAATAATGTAAAGTTGTTTGCGTGTAAGCACGTGAACAACTTTTTTTGTATTATAAATACCCGAAGAGTAGTGTTTATACTATTTTTATTCCCAATTTAATAAACTATAAACATTTAATAATCTATAAACATAGACAAGAAAATTTTTCAATTTTATTCCATTTAGTGTAAAAATGAAATACAATTAAACTATTATAATTGAGGAGATGTGTAGTGATGAGAAAGTTATTAGTGTTTACAGCTCTTTCCCTTCTATTTGTGGGTTTTATGTTCGAACCATTCCCAACATTAGCGAATGAAGGGATGGACAGCAACGATTTAAAGAGTGATATTGCTAAAATTATCAAAGGAGATGATTTAAATGATATTACTGTTCCGAAGTTTGATAAGTTGAATGAGGCTCTTCACAAGAATGAATCACAAGATCATATAAGTCTTTTGGGAGAAATATATGAAAACGAGCCGAATGATGATTTCCCACAGGCGAATAACATTCGGAAAGATGATATTATTATTGGTCAGTTTAATTGGTCACAAGACGTGGATGTTTATAAAATTCAAATTAATAAAACCGAAGATTTATATGTCTTAGGAAGCACAGAATATACTTTTAACGATTTAGGATATTTGTTATTTGATTCAAGACAGGAGCCGGTATATCCGGATGAGTGGGTTTCAGATGAAACAGATGATATCCAAGCTTACTATGCATTGCCGGCTGGAACATATTATATAGCAACAACCGACCTCTACGAATATGGGGGGGATGGTAGATATGCTCTTATGGCTGTTTCAGACGATAGTGGTGAAGAAAACTACGAAAATGTACTAAGAATTGCAGGTAATAACAGATATGAGACGGCTGTAGAAGTGTCAAAGGTTGGATGGCCAGAAGGGGCTGATACAGTGGTACTCGCAAGGGATAGTAATTTTCCGGATGCATTGGCCGGTGCCCCACTTGCATATAAGCACGACGCGCCAATCCTCTTAAATCCAAAAGACAGCCTACAAAGTGCGGTTAAGAATCAATTGAAATATTTAGAAGCGAAGAATGTCATAATACTTGGTGGTACCAGTGCCATTACCTCTAAAGTTGAACGTGAACTAAAGCAGATGGGGTTGAACATAAAGCGAATCGGCGGAAAAAGTCGCTATGATACAGCAGCAAAGATAGCTGCTGAAATAGGAGATTATGATAAAGCAGTCATAGCTTATGGTGAGAATTTCCCAGATGCGTTGTCGATAGCTCCGTACGCAGCTGCCAATCAGATTCCGATATTGCTAAGCCCAAAGGATCAATTGCCGGCTGAAACTAGCACCGCATTAAAGAAGGTGTCTCATACGATTATCGTTGGTGGTACAAATGTAATATCTGATAAAGTTAAAAAGGGACTTGCTTCTAAAAACCCTGTGCGGATTGCCGGAAAGGACCGGTATGATACATCAGTCAAGGTTGCAGAAAGGCTACCAATGTCTTCTGAAATGATTACAGTTGCTACTGGGGAAAACTTCGCGGATGCATTAACAGGATCAGTGCTGGCTGCGAAATTTTATGAGCCAATCATTCTTGTGAAGAAGAATAACGTACCGTCCCCCGTAACAAAGTATATTCAAGAGAATGGAACTTGGTATTTCACTGTATTAGGAGGGGAAGCGGCTATCAGCCAAGAAGCGGTTGGTCAACTAGTTAGTAACTAAGCAGATGTTGGTAAACTATAAAATGATAGTACACATCTGAATCCTTCTAATGGCTTTGATACAATTTATAGAAATTGATGCAAAGGTTTATAATATGCAAAATAAATCCGAACAGTCATTCGAGCTTCATTAATGAGATCGAATAATTGTTCGGATTTTTTTATTCTGTAAACTATGATCAACCTTTCGTAATTTACTCGAACTATGGCTCAGATTCCGCAAATAATAAGGTCTATTCATACCTTATATTAACATCCAACAATTTTACAACTCGGCGTTTTAGCGAGGAAAGCACTCAGATTAATATACTTGGCAAATTTATACTCTAACCGGCTGTTTTTGAATGGAAAACCCATCTAATAATAATAGTGCATGAAAACTTGAGTATTTCCTGAGTAAGTCAATTGTTTGTTCAGAAGAAGAGTCCAGCATAAATTTGAATAGTTCACGATTCGATATTTCACCAAAAGCTTTAAGGAAGATATAAGTCAAATCTTGCTCTACCTTGCTTGAAGTATATAACTGTTCTAATATCACTATTTTTTCTTCATGCTTATCAGTTTTTGAAATAACCTTAAAGTATTGGGGTTTTAAACTATCCATTTCCTGTTCGATATAATCTTGTGCTACTTCCATCGCTTTATTAATACCAGGGAAGTATGGATACTTGGAATCTTTAATTAATCTTTCAATGATTGTATGCATAGCTCTTGTTGTTTCGATATGAAATGCAATATTAGAAATTAAACTATTCATATATAGATCGTCGTCAACATACTTTGTTCTTTTAACTTTTAGTGATTGATCAGAGTTTTTTTTGACTGCTTCTTTATCTATATTGCTAGTGAGACTAATGAAAATCGACCCCATTAATTGGTTTATATCATCCAATGTATTCTCCTCTTTCTTTAAAAATATTAATACACATTTATTTTATCATAATTTTCTAATTTTTATAAATGTTTTCCAACTTGGTGGCAAAATGAAAATATAAATTATTCAGAAAATAACGTCTCCTTTTGTTGACTAAAGATTTTTTTCCTATTAAAATAGTCTTATACTCTTTTGTTTCCATAATTGCTTAATTAAGGAAATTTGAGTGTTTTTTTGGGTCTGTTTTTCAAAAAAATCAATTGGGGGTAAGAGTATTGGTAATTAAGAAAAAAGTTCTATCCATTGTTGCGAGTGCATCATTAGTTGCTTCTTCGTTTGCAGGGATTACAAGTTTTAATCCTGATAAAGCTGAAGCGGCCCTACAGGAAACAAAGAAGTTCAAGGCATCAAATTTCTCGGATGTCATTGCATTATCCATGAGTAGTAAAAAAATGCAAGAGTTGGTTATTGTGGGGAATGGTAAAGTGGATGCGAGCGCCCAATTAGAGAAATTGGGTGTGAAAGTTAAGATCAATCATAAGAATTTCTTATATCTGGCAGATGTTCCTACTGGTAAAATTATGGATGTTATGGGACTAAAGTCTATCCGTACAGTTGGTAAAAATGCAGAAGTGAAAGTGGATAAAGTACAGGATAAAGAATTAAAGGTGGAGGGGCAAAACGAGCTGGCTGAAGGTGCTATTGTAACTCCGGAACAACATGAGACCCATTCTTCAACAGGAGTACTGGATTTTCATAATAAATTTGATGGTTCTGGAGTTCGAATCGGAATCATTGACTCAGGTCCCGATCCAGGTCATGAATCATTTACAGAGAAGATGGACCAAGCTACGCGTAAATATGGTGAGTCTAAGATTGTGGCCGTACGTGACTATACAATCGCCGATCGAGATGGGCGATATGGTATTTACTCTCCTGTTAAAGGGACGTATTTAGCCGAGGGAGATGTACTGTATGATGAAGGCCATGCTGAAGGGGATAGCATTACAGTTGGTGAAACTACATATACCACGACTGGATTAGATGCTTCTGATGATAAATTGTACTTTAGTATGACAAAATTTGAGAATGAAGGCCAGGATTTAAATGCAGATGGCGCAGTTAAAGATAATTTTGCCACATTATTAGTGGATGACAAGGTATATATCGATACAGATAACGATCACGACTTCACTGATGAGACCGGATATGCAAACGGAGAAACAGGTACTTTCGATGTCAATGTATCAGACGATTTGTTGGGTGCAAACTTCCGAATTTCTGATCTAGACACAAAGGGGAAATTTGCTAGCATTTTTACTGATTTTAATGGACATGGATCTCATGTGTCCGGTATTGCAGCTGCTGACGGACCTTTACGTTCAAATAAGTATGGAGCAGTAGCGGGAGAAGGTGTAGCACCAGGTGCCGAACTTGTTGGGTTACGGGTATTTAAAGAAGAGGGTGGAGCTTCTACGTTCAGTATCCAATCAGCGATGGTAGATGCAGCGCTCCCTGAAGCAGCTGGAGGATTTGATGTTGACGTAGCAAACTTAAGTTTAGGTTCTTCACCTGATCTAAATGAAGGTATGGGTTCGTATGGAGAATTAATGGAGTTATTAAGTGAAATGACGGATATCATTTTTGTCACATCAGCAGGTAATTCCGGACCTGGAATTGATACAGTTGGGTCACCTGGAGATGTAGGACCAATTATTTCAGTTGGAGCGCATATAACTTCTGAAATGTGGGCTACAGAATACAATGCTTATCCTTATGGTAAAAATGAAGATGGAACACCTAAAGAAGGAGAAGGATTATGGTATTTTTCTTCTGTAGGGCCGAATGAAATTGGAAACCAGAAGCCTGATATCGTTGGACCTGGTTCTGCATATGCAGCCCATCCAGTTCAAGCTGGACCATATGTTGTGATGCAAGGTACAAGTATGTCTTCACCATATGTTGCCGGGGCAGTCGCCCTATTGAAATCTGCCGCGCTAAAAGACCGTATTCCTTTTAACTACGAGATTGCACGGGAAGCTTTGATTCAAACTGCAGACCATCTTGATGGTTATAACCGTGCCCAAGAAGGTGCAGGCTTAATTAATGTTCCTGCAGCCTATGAGTATCTACGTAAACATTTTATCAATGATATTAAAGAAGTGGATGTTACCGTTTATCACGGTGAGAAAATTTCAGGTGGGCCGGGCCTTTATGTCCGAAACAAAGATATTCCAGATACAGTTGAAGTGCTTATAGAAAATAATACAGATGAATCCAAGGATCTCATGGTGTCAGCATCAGACGACTGGTTCACGCCATCTGATCATGAGGTAAAGCTTGCTCCTGGAGAGCACAAGCTTATCACTGTAGACTATGATTCTTCTAAACTGAAAGAGGGTACCAATGCCGGTACTTTGTTAATTGATGATAAGTCTACCGCATATGTTGAGGCGAGATCAGCGCAAACCATTATTGTTGGAAAGAAATTCACTAAAGAAAATCGCTTCCGTTCTCGAATTACAGACGAGGTTCAAGCCTCTAAATCTAAGGGGTATACTTTTGAAGTGAAGCCTGGGGTGAGTGAACTACGATTCTCTCTCAATGCCTTAAGTGAAAATAATGATTACAAAGGCAGAGTGCGAATGATCGTCTTTGATCCAGATGGTGTAGAAGTGAGTGAATTTAAAGGGTATGCAGGATACGGAGGTATGGATGTAGAAGATGATGTATTCAAATCACCGAAACCAGGTGTATGGGAAGTGCATGTCTATGGAACATTTGGACCTGAGAAAGGGAAAGAGATAAATAAATATCAACTAGAAGCGGTTGTCCAAGATGTTGTGGCAGAGCCAGGGGAAATCAAACTCGGTAAAGTGGAACCAAACAAAGCAATTACCAAATCAGTATCATTTTCAAACTACTTATCTACCAAAAAGGATGTTAAGTTAGCATCAGCTGAATTTAGCAGCCCTAAAACAGTGAATTCAAGAGTAGAAGTACCAGGTAACAATCAATTTTATAAACAAGAACTTAACATCAAGAACAATGTTTCGTTATCTGTGAAAACGTCAAATCCATCCTATGCAAGCGATGATGTGGATCTTTATATCTTGGATGAAAAAGGAAACCAAGTTGGCATGTCTGCGGGTGGAACATCGGATGAAATGGTAACTTTAAACGGTCTAGCGGACGGAAAGTATACTATTGCAATCGAGGGTTATGCCACTCAGGATCCAAGTACGAAACTTGATCTTTCTGTAACAGAACTCAGTGTTCTGTCGCCAGGTGAAAAAGGAAAAGGAAAGATTGAAGTTTCTGATAAGACAACGTCTTTAGGTGTAGGAAAAACACTAACTTCAGATGTGAAGATTACTACTCCTGAAGAATCAAACAATTACATCGGCGCGGTATATCTATTAGATGCGAAAACAAATGAGGTACTGTCTTTATTACCAATTAAAGCGGATGGGGATATCATAACTGAAGTTGCCGGTGAAGACCGAATCGGAACTGCCTTGGCGGTCTCTAAAAAGCTATATCCAGATGGTTTCCCTAAAGGAAATAGTAAGACGGTCATCCTTACTACAGGATATAATTTCCCGGATGCACTATCAGCTGGACCATTAGCTTCAGAGCTTGAGGCACCTATTCTACCTGTTGGAAAAGATGGTAAGCTAACTAAAGAAGTGCTGAATGAAATTGAGCGTTTAGGAGCAGAAAATGTGTATTTACTAGGTGGAGAAGCAGTTATCTCTCCTAAAGTGTACACCCAATTAAATAGTCTCAGCATTAACTCTTCAAATATAGAGCGTTTAGTAACCGAAGGTATGGCCACTCGTTATGGTACAAACCTTGCTGTAGCAGCAAAACTAAAAGAAAAAGGCTTCTCTGGAGATGGCGTATTCTTGGCAACAGGTGAAAACTTTGCAGATGCACTGAGTGCCGCTGCTGTTGCAGGAGAATATAATATGCCAATTGTACTAACTGATGGAAAAACACTATCAGAAGAAGCGAAATCTCTTCTGGAGAATGAAGATGTGTATGTATTAGGAGGTACAGCAGCAATTTCAGAGAAAGTGGCTAAAGAAGCAGACTCCGTAGCACTTTCAGTCAATCGACTTGCTGGTGTGAACCGATATGGAACTCTTGCAGAGATTCTGAAGAAATTTTCAAATGGATCTCCAGAACTATTCGTAGCAAGTGGTAAGAACTTCCCGGATGCATTATCTGCTGCACCGCTTGTCACTTCAAACAATGGATTGTTATTGCTGGTAGACCCGAATGAGCTGCCAAAAGAAGTAGACTCTTTCTTAACAAAATATGTTTATACAAACAATATTTCTACTATTACGGTACTTGGTGGACAAGCTGCTGTAGATCAAAAAGTTAGAGATTCTCTTCACAAAAAAGTAACTAAATAAGTTTGTTTGACAAAGGACCGCTTAGTTTCTTAGGCGGTCCTTTTTATTGTGAAATGATGTAATTGTGGAATTTTCAGTATTTTCATTCTAAATTCCTTAGACTTTTTATACAATTATTCGATATACTGTTAGTTAATGTAATTGTTTAAATGTGAGGTGCGGAAAATGAAGTATTTAAGGCTTTTTATGGTACTTATTCTATCTGCAATGTTCATCCAGGTAAATCCCGCGTTAGCAGAAAAGAAAGTAAATATTATGATTAAGTATAAACAAAATGTTGAGACGATGGCTGTAACGAAAGAAAGGAAATTTAAGTTAGACGTCCTTTCAGTACCTATAAGTGAGAAAGATAACTGGATTAGGGAATTAAATAAGGATCCGGAAATTCAGTATGCTGAAGTAGATCAACCCGCATTTTTATTATCTTCAGTCACAAATGATCCTTTCTACGACTCTCAATCTTTATTATTCGACAGAATGAATATATCCAGTGCTTGGGAAAAGTACAAGCCTTTAGATACGATTGTTGTAGGAGTAGTTGATTCTGGAATAGATTTGAATCATCCTGACCTAAAAGAAACAATTGTAGAGGGTAAGAACTTTGTTCAAGAAGGAGAGGCACCCATTGATCATGAAGGGCATGGCACACACGTAGCAGGATTGATAGGGGCAATTACTAATAATTCCGTTGGAGTCTCTTCTATAGCAAAAAATGTTAAACTTATGCCGATTAAGGTTTTTGAAGATGATACAACCTCTATGTCTACAGTTATTAAAGGGATTGAATACGCAGTGGATCAAGGTGTTGATATCATTAACCTAAGTCTGGGCAGTTATTCTAATATGAAATCTTTGGAAGATGTTATTAATTATGCATCCAGCAAAGGAGTGCTGGTAGTAGGAGCATCAGGAAATGATGATGCAGAAATGGTGGTTTACCCCGCAGCATATTCAAGTGTTCTGGGGGTGGGTAGTGTTGATACTTCAACATTAAAGAAGGCAGAGTTCTCAAACTTCGGAAGATCTGTGGACGTTGTGGCACCAGGTACAGATGTCTTTAGTACAGGTATAGGTGGATACACTATAATGGAAGGTACAAGTATGTCAACTGGAATTGTCAGTTCCGTCGCAGCAATGGTAAAACAGCAAGCACCATATTTGAGTGGTCATCAGGTTAAGGGAATTATTGAAAATACTTCAGATACGATAGAGACTGATTATTCGCTAGGTGAAGGACTTGTAAATGCTTATGAAGCCTTGGATTATATCCATACTAAGAACAGGTTGGCAGGTCCTACTTCCGTATCAACATCAGTTGAGATTTCCCAAAAGGGTTGGGAAGGTTTAGATGAAAAAGAATGGTTTATTGATAACCAAAAGCTTTCAGGGAAATTTGTCGTTTTAGCTAGTGGAGATACTTTTGCTGATAGTTTAGCAGCTTCTCCATTAGCATCATATTTAGATTGTCCAATCTTGTTGGTAAAGGGATCGAAGGTTTCAGAAGAAGTAATTGAAGAGATTAAGAGACTCGGAGCAGATCAAGTAGTCATTGTGGGAGGGGAAAATGCGCTCTCTGATGATGTAGAAGGCGCGTTATACCGTTTACCTCTTAGTATTCATAGGCTATTCGGTGATACCAGATATGAGACAAATTTAGCCATTAACGAAGCGATACCATATCATACTAACAAAGCCTTTATTGTTTCTGGCGAAAATTATCCCGATGCTTTATCAGTAGCGGGCTATAGCGGGGCTTTAAACTATCCTATTTTGTTTGTGAAGAAGGAATCGATATCAGATTCAATAAAGAAATACATTCATACCAATGAAGTAACTAAAACGTATATTGTTGGTGGAACAGCAGTGATTTCTAGAAAAGTTGAGAATGGGCTTCCGAGTCCTTACCGTATTGCCGGCGAAGATCGATATTCTACAAACAAGAATATTCAGCAAGTTTTTGGTAAGCAATATCCTTCTCCGTATCTATATTTTGCAACGGGTGAAAACTATCCAGATGCCCTTACAGCGGGACCATTGGCAGGAAGATTAAAAGGTCCTGTGATATTAGTGGGGCCTTCTCAATCCAATATTGAAGAGAGTACGAAGTGGTTTGAAAATAAACAGGGGTACTTTATTTTAGGTGGAGAAGATGCTATTTCTTTACCTAAGGCGTGGAGAATTGATGATTTAAATAACGAATAAACATGTCAATAAAAAGAGTGGGATTACAACATCCCACTCTTTTTATTATTCAGCTGTATTATTATATAATCTGGCAGCATCAGTATAAAAAAGTATTGAATTATATTTTCGGCAACATCATTCGAGCTTCACTGATGCCCCATCTTAATTAACTACTGAAGATGTGTATATTTTCACTGTGCTACTGAACTGGATCGGAACATCGCGCTGGCTCCCGCAAATATCATTTGCTCTCGTGATAACTGGTTTATGACTATAGCATTCGCCTAATAAATAGACACATAATGAATGTAGAAATTGGAAGCTGAAATTTTAATAGTCTAATCAAAAAATGAAATACCCACAAGAATATTCCATTTTTTACATATCGGTAAACGATTAATAATAAGTAAAACGAACCGATATGAACTGAGTAGAGTGCTTTAATTAGTTTGATTTACGTATATTTCTAGGTCCAGGAAAATTACATAGGGCAAGTTTGTTTGGAAACTATTTTTTATATCATTGGAGGTGACTGGCTAGAGTGAAATTTAATCTTCTAGATAACAAGAACCATTTTCCAAATAATCTATGTTGTTAAGAGAAATATGTTGCTATAATATGACATAGATTACGAATAATTGACATTTTTAGGAGGAAGAAATGAAGAAAAAATTATTAGCTTCTATGGCACTTTCAATGGGACTTATCATGCTTGCATCAGCAGATGGTGCTTCAGCAGAAAAGCGAGTCATCATTGACCCAGGGCACGGTGGAAAACATACAGGGACTTGCGGGTTAACAGGAAATGTTACAAGAGTGTGTGAAAGAGATGTAAATCTTCTCGTATCTTTAAAGCTACAGTCCCTACTGAAAGATAAAGGTTATGATGTTAGGATGACGAGAGAAACAGATAAGGATTTTGCTAGTTACATATCTGGGAATGGTGGAGATCTAGATATGAGGATGAGATATGCTAATAGTCAGATAGCTGGAAATAATGATCAAACGGTATTTATTTCCGTGCACCATAATGGTCATCCGCGTTCGCCATATGTAAAAGGGACAGAAACTTACTATTATGACGGGATTAAATACTATGATTCTCGCTGGCCTCATGATCCATTACAAATCAAATATTTATCTGACAGTAAACGATTGGCGGAAGAAATCCATCCTAATATGGTTAGTAACCTTAAAACAGTTGATAGAGGGATTCACGCAGATGAAGCATTTTATGTTATCCGGAATGCTCAATCACCATCTGTTTTACTAGAACTAGGCTATATGACAAATGCTGAAGAGGAGAACCGAATTAAAACCAGCGACTTCCAATGGTCTGCAGCTAAGGCTGCAACACAAGGTGTAGAAGAATACTTTAAAGTATATGAAGTATACAATTCTAATAATGAAAGATTAGCTGTAAAAGCGACAAAAGAAGAAGCGGTTAAATTTGCTGATAGTAAAAAAGTATTAGTAACCGTTTTTGATAAATATAATCAGAAATCGATTTACAATAACGAAAATTACATTGTGTATTATGGTAAAGATGTTGCTGAGAAAAAATTCTATTCATATGATCAAGCATATTCTTATGCGAAATCAACAAATGAAAGCTATATAGTAAATAAAGAAAACGGTTGGATTCTCTGGTCGAACACACTTAAACCGATTTATTCTGTTTATCAATCAAGCACTAAACAGAAAGATTATTATGATTATAAGCAAGCATTACACGAAGCTAAAAAGTTATCATCTGGTAGGGTAATCAGAAATGATTCGAAGGAAATCCTCTGGTCATCTTCATCAAGTGATTCGGTGCAAAATAAACCTGCTGTAAAAGAACTGAGTGGTTTGGACAGGATTATGACTTCAGTAGAAGTTTCAAAATCCCTATATCCCAATGGTTTTGATGTCAAGAAAGAACAAAAAGTAGTTCTCTTAGCTACTGGATATGATTCGGCAGATGCCTTATCGGCAGGTCCATTGTCCTCGAAATTTGGTCAGGCACCCCTACTGCTCTCGGAGACCGAGGCATTAAATTCAACGGTGAAAGAGGAATTGAAGAGACTGGGTGCTGATAAAGTTATTATTATCGGTGGACAAGAAGCTATTTCTAAACAAGTAGAAACCAGTATTAGGAGTATGAATGTTGGTGTTGAGCGTATCCAAGGAAGTGACCGGTATGCTACTAATTTAGAAATCCTAAATAAGTTAGGAAGCGTTAATGGTTACTTTGTTGCTTCTGGAGACAAGTTTGCCGATGCCCTTTCTGTAGCGCCTATTGCTACAGCACAAAAATGGGGAATTGTGCTAACTAAAGAGGACTCTATCACATCTTCATCGTTATCTCTATTAAAAGGGAAAAAAGTTCGCCTGATCGGTGGAGACGCGGTTATCGGAAATTCAGTGGAAAGGTTGGTTGGCCAAGCTACCACGGACGCTAAGAGACTTGCTGGAGAAGACCGCTACAAAACATTAACAGCTGTACTATGGGAGTTCAAAGATAGCTTTAAATCAGACGCTATCTTTCTAACGACAGGTGATAATTTCCCAGATGCACTGGCTGCGTCATCGTTAGCAGTGTCAACTAAGGCTCCGCTTATTTTATCAGGTCAGAAGATGGATCAGGGAATTAAAGCGTTCTTAATGAATCTTGGTAATGATCAACGTATATTAAATGTGAACGTCATTGGTGGAACTTTAAAAGATGACGTTGTGAAAGATACAACTTACTTGGTGAAATAGTAGATTTATATTTTCAAGTGGAGGAAGTAACTATGTATAAATTTCAAATTGCGTTCATGGTAGGCTGTTTGCTATTCTTAACAGCTTGCTCAGAAGAGAAAGCCTCAGACTCGACCGGAAATTCTAACGAATCTGCAACCAATACGAATGAGGACTCCACATTAGCTGAAGAGGAACAGAATCAGGATTCTGTTCCTTCTTCTCCTGAGGATGATGAGTCGGATGAAAAAGAGGAAGAGCAAAGTAAGGTTGATAAAAAACAAGATAGCAAGAAGTATTTCCTTCTGCGACCAGAAAAAGGTGAGCCGAGGGCTTTTGTTGAAAATGGTCAGACACTCTTCACTGAAGAAATTGTAGACCAGAATCAAGAATACATACAACTTCTTGTCACTTTAGGGAGTACTCAAACAACAGAAATTTACAAGTGGACTGATGAAGAAATTACGCTAGTCTATCAGGATTATGCAGAACAGAATAACGGTGAAAAAAGTATTTTAGGAGACTTTGAATCCAATAAAGGCGAACGCATTCTTGGTGTGGATACAGACTGGGATGTCCTTGAAGAAGATACTACTGTGAAAATGAATGGAAAAGAATATAAAAATGTATATGTTGTGAAAACCGTTTCAGATGAAATTGCAGGAAGTGAAACGACTTTAACTAGATACTATGCTGCTGGTCATGGGTTGATAAAGGAAGAAATCGAAGTGACAGGTGAAAATGGATACACATCCACTGCTACTTTAAAATAATGTGTAAGACGGGAGGCAATATTAAATGAAGAGAAAGATAACTTTGTTCCTAGTTTTATTGTTTGTTTTTGCTCCGGTCTCTGTTGATACGAAAGCCTTTGCACAAGCGGATGACCAGGTGAAAGTCAAATTGCGGAACTACCTAGGGAACCAAAAGGCGATATCGTTAATGATAAAAGGTGAATATTTCATTTCAGATGACGTCAATACTAAGTTGACCTCTAATGATAAATACGAAGTCAAAATTGAAGGTGGAAAGTTAGCTCTTTACAAAAACAGCTCAATAATTAAGACTTATAATCAGGAATTTACGATTGAACCAAAGCAATATAGTGAGAGTAACCGTTTCTCAATCAATGACAAGCCATATCTGGGTACAGTTACATTTACCATTGAATCTGGATACATTCGTCCTATTAATAAACTCCCCTTCGAAGATTATTTAAAAGGTGTTGTACCAGGTGAAATGCCTGCTTCGTGGAATGTAGAAGCATTGAAAGCACAAACTGTCGCTGCCAGGACTTATGCCATGGGGAGAGTCAATAATTCAAACTTTGACGATACCATTTCTAATCAAGTTTATGCGGGCTACAGTTGGCATCCAAATTCCACAAAAGCTGTTGAAGAAACGAAAGGTAAAGTGCTTCGACAAAATGGAAAATTGATAGGTGCATACTATTCCTCCAGTAATGGTGGACACACGGAGTCTAACAGTAATTATTGGGGCGGCACAAAACTTAATTATTTACCATCTAGACCAGACGATTACGATCCACAAATTGGATGGGACTTATCCATTAATCAAGAACAGATTAATACCGCAAGCCTCGATCTTATCAGACCAGAGCTATGGTGGAATAAAACCTTTGAAAAAAGTGAAGATACTACAATCCTAAACTATATTAAAAAGTATATTACGAAGTCAGGACATAGTGGAGACGAAATAAAAGTTGTAGGGGTACCCCATATTAGTGTTTCTGGAAGTACACTGTCAGATAAAGGATTAGAAACTGGTAAAAAAACCAATGGCAGTGTAACTGTTGAGTACTTTGTGAAAAACTCAGATGGAGAATTTGAACGAGAAAGTAGTAATAGTATACCTAAGGACTATTCAACGGTCCTTGGTGGGGAAACCCGTTACCATACGAGTATGCAAATCTCCCAAGAAGGCTGGGACGTAGCACACGCCGTAGTCTTAGGTCGGGGCGATAAACATGTTGATGCGATTACAGGTGCGGTCTTGGCTAAAAAGTTATCATCGCCATTATTGCTAACAGAATCTGATAAGCTTCCGGCAGTCATTATGGACCAAATTAAAGAGTTGAAAGCTTCTGATATTTATATATTAGGTGGAGGAAAAGCAATCTCGTATGAAGTTGATCAAAAATTATCTTCAATGGGATATAAAGTAAAAAGAATAGAAGGATCCACAAGGTATGACACTTCTGCAAAAGTTGCTAAAGAAGTAAAAGAGTTTAAACAGGTATTTATCACAAGTGGAAATGAAGAATCTCCCGATGCACTATCCATCGCTTCCTATGCTGCGGAGAAACAAAGACCGATTCTCCTGACAGATAAAGACGCGCTAAGTAATTCAGTAAAAGAAGTTTTGAAAACAAATAATATAGAACAAGTTACATTGGTTGGAGGAACGAGTGCTTTATCTGAAGATATAGAAAAAGAAATACGCAAGTTAGGAATCTCAAAAGTTGATAGAATTGCAGGATCTAACCGTTATGAAACAAGTATCGATATAGCTGAGAAATACAATTTTGATATGAAAAATGTATTTTTTGCCCAAGGTGAAACATTTATTGATGCATTGCCAGGTGCGGTGCTTGCGGCAACTAAATCTGCACCTATCGTGCTGACTGAAAAAGATACACTTCCTTCGGTGGTAAAGAATTGGGTTAAAGAATTAGGTTTAAGACCCCATGTTTTCTATCTAGGTGGAGAGGCAACAATTTCGAATCAGGCTAAAACGGATGTTAAGAATGCTTTGCTTGGGGATATTAAACTATACACACTTAAATTAAAAGATTCTCCCATCAGTGAACTTCGATCAATGTTCGGTGGTAGTTACTTCAAAAGCTATCAAGTAGAGCAAATTGTTAATAACCAAGGAAAATATATTATCAAAGGAAAAGGATTTGGACATGGAGTGGGAATGAGTCAGTACGGCGCTAAAGTCAGAGCCGAGGCTGGACAATCTTATGTTGAGATTCTAAACTTCTACTACCCAAATACAGTATTAGGAAATTAAAAGAATTTATAATATGTTTTTAAAGAGAAGAGGCTGTGTGTCTCTTCTCTTTTGTTTTTATATTTTGGTATTGAAAGATTTACAAAATGGTTAATGAGGTTATAATCATGTAACAGCAAGATTTTTATTATAGGGTTGTGCTATAATACAATTGTTTTCAATGTATTTAATAAATTCAAATGAGGTGTCGAATAATGAAAGTGAAAAAGGCAATCATTCCTGCTGCTGGGCTGGGTACAAGATTTCTTCCAGCTACCAAAGCTCAACCAAAGGAAATGCTTCCAATCGTAGATACACCTACTATCCAATATATAATAGAAGAGGCAGTTTCTTCTGGAATAGAAGATATACTTATCGTAACTGGCCGAGGGAAAAGAGCTATAGAAGATCATTTTGATAAATCTTTGGTTTTAGAAGAAATGCTGGCTTCAAAAGGAAAATATGAACAACTAGAAGAGATCCAAAAAATTTCTTCAATGGCAGATATTCATTACATCCGACAAAAAGAGCCTAAAGGCTTAGGTCATGCCATCTGGTGTGCACGCAAATTTATTGGAAACGATCCGTTTGCGGTCATGCTTGGAGATGATATTGTTGTTTCTGAAACCCCTTGCCTGAAACAACTTATTAATGAATTCGAAGAAAAACAAAGTTCAATTATAGGTGTACAAGAAGTGGCAGATAAAGACGTGTCTAAATATGGAGTGATCTCACCAGAAGATTCATCTTCGAATGATAATTTAGTGAAGATTAAAGACCTGGTAGAAAAACCTTCACTAGAAGAAGCTCCTTCAAACCTTGCTATTATGGGACGATACGTTTTAACCCCTGAAATCTTAGATATACTAGAAACAATTGAACCAGGTAGGGGCAATGAAATACAATTGACTGATGCCCTGAAAGAACTATCTTCTAAACAGGATATGTATGGGTACCATTTCAATGGAAAAAGGTATGATATTGGTGATAAGTATGGATTCATTCAAGCAACTGTTGAATTTGCCTTAATGAGGGATGATTTGAAAGATCCTTTACGCAAGTGGCTAAAAGAAATTATAGAAGATTAATTTTGGAGGAATAGAATTCATGAACGTTTGTGTAATTGGAACAGGATATGTTGGCTTGGTTTCAGGTGTTTGCTTTAGTGATATTGGAAATCGGGTCACATGTGTAGATCTTGATGAAAGCAAGATAAATAACTTAAAAAAAGGAATTGTACCTATATATGAACCAGGGTTGAAAGAACTGGTAATAAAAAATTCTTCTGCAGAGCGATTATTCTTTACCACAGATTTAAAAGAAGGCATGGATAGTGCTGATGTTATTATTATTGCCGTGGGGACACCTGAGAAAGAAAATGGAGAAGCAGATTTGCGTTTTGTTGAAGCAGTTGCGAAATCAATCGGAGAAAATATTTCAGATTACAAGGTTATTGTTACGAAAAGTACAGTTCCAGTAGGCACTAATCGAAGAGTGAAATCCATTATCTCTGAGTATTGTGGACATGACCAATTTGATGTTGCCTCCAATCCTGAGTTTCTCCGAGAAGGTTCAGCCATATATGATACGATGAATATGGAAAGAGCAATTATAGGAGTTGAATCTCAGAAGGCTGGGGACATACTGCGTAAACTTCATGAACCATTTGACACAACCATTATGGTGACCGATATTGAAACGGCTGAAATGATTAAGTATGCTTCCAATGCCTTTTTAGCCACTAAAATTAGCTTTATTAATGAAATTGCGAATATATGTGAAAAGCTGAATGCAAATGTCATTGATGTAGCTAAAGGAATGGGTCTGGATGACCGTATTGGAGAGAAATTCCTAAGTGCCGGAATTGGATATGGCGGGTCATGCTTCCCTAAAGATACCAAAGCGCTCATCCAAATTTCAGGGGAAGTTGAGCATGATTTCCGGTTGTTAAAATCAGTCATTGAAGTGAATAACAAACAACAACATCGCCTTATTGAAAAAGCGATGAAGAGATTCGGACGATTAGAGGGAATGAATGTTGCGTTATTGGGTCTTGCATTCAAACCAAACACCGATGATATGCGAGAAGCTGCTTCCATTGTAATTTCCAGCGAGCTCGTTAAACAAGGTGCGACTATTAAAGGGTATGATCCAATTGCTAAAGAAACAGCTAAGAAAGTTTTACCTTCGCAGGTGACCATTACTGAAACGTTAGATGAAACCATTAAAGATGCAGATATTATTATGATTCTGACGGATTGGCAAGAAATCAAAGAGATGGATCTTTCTAAAATCGCTGATTCACCAAATAAGCCGGTGATTTTCGATGGGCGGAATTGTTTTTCATTGGACCATGTAGCTGAATTTGGAATAGAGTACCACTCCATAGGAAGGCCTTCGTTAGTGTAAAAACTCAAAACTTATTCCTTTCTGGAGAAATTTGTCGTAAAATTTAATCGTATTAATATTCTTTAGGATAGAATGAAGTTGTTCTATCCTAAATTTTTATGTGGAGTTGTAAGATCTTTTCGGAAATTATTAGTTAATCTTGAGGTGGCAAGGTATGACGAAAATAGCCTATGTGGCATATTATTTTTTTGATGAGGACGGGGTAGCCTCTCTAAGGTCGAGAGTTTTGACAGAAATGTTGGAAGATAGAGGGAATGATCTCGAAGTCATCACAAAAAAAACGTTTGGTGAGAAAGCTTTAAAGAGCAAAATCCTATGGGGTTTTCAAGTATTTAAGCACCTAATGACTGCAGATTATGATAAATTATTCGTTTCATGTGGTCCTTTTTGGCATCTGCGTTTTATTTTATTGGCTTGTATATTAAGAAAGAAAAAATTCATTGTCGATATTCGGGATCCGTGGTCTGCCAATTTAAAAAGAGGCTTTGGAGGGACAAAAGCAAAAGCGAGCAATTTAGTAATAAAAAGAGCGGAGTTTTGGGAAAGACTAATGTATAAATACAGTGAACAAATCTGGACTGTGACTGAAGGTATGAAAGAATCACACAAAGAGGTAGTAGGGAATACAGAAAAGTTCACGATAGTTATTAATGGGCATGATATTAATGTTGAAGAAATCGCACAATATCAGAAGGAACTACCTGATAATGATGTAACTACTTATGTTTGTATGGGGAAATTTGTTGAATATGGGGAAGAAAAAGCAGAGAGAGCACTGAAGAAATTAAGAGATGTCAATATTCAAGAGGATAAAAAGTTTGTATTAGAGTTCATAGGATGTAATGAAGAAAAAATACGCCCAATCATATCTAGACTTGATATGGAAGAGTATGTTCGATTCATTCCAAGAATGCCCTATCATGAAGCAATAACCAGAGCATCAAAAGCAGATATTGGATTTTGTATTATACGAGATGAAGATATCGAGCATGGTACCAAAACTTTTGATTATTTAGGCCTTGGTTTGCCGATATTTGATTGCTTTAAAGAGGGTTCTCACTTTCAAAAGTTTTTTGAGCCATATTTAACCCTTACAGAAAAAAAGAGAATTCCAATTGAGACAAGGCAAAGATTCTACAGAAGAAACATTTTCAAGCCATATTTAAACGAAATTGAAAAATAAACATTCAATTAATTAATTAAGCAAAAAAGGGGGGAAAACAGTGGAGACCCTAAAAAATAAACTAATTGAACATAAATCACTTCAACTTTTATTATCGCTACTCTTAAGTGGAGTATTTTCTTACGTAGCATTCAAACTACTTTCAGACACGATTGCTGATAAAAAATTTGTTTTTATGATGCTTTTATTGGTTTTCATTACAGCCATAGGCGCTTTTATTATCAGCAAGTACGATTGGATCTATATATTTTTGTATTTATTCATTGCTACTGCTTTTTTAAATTCAGGAGTATTGTCAGTAAGTCTCGGTCCATTCAGTTTATTCCCATATAGGTTTTTCTTTTTACTTTCATTTGCAGTGTTCCTAGTACATTTAGTAAAAGGAGAGATTTCACTTCACCATTCAAAAGTGAAATTTATTCTTTATTTTTTGTATTTTTGGCTCGCATATGGAGTTCTATCGCTCATATGGGTGCAGTCCATTACGGAAGGCATAAAATACTTAATGGTTTTATTTATTGGAATCATGCTTGTAACGTTAGTAACTATTTATTTTACGAACCGCTTACAATACTTAAACTTATTTTACATTTGGATTTTTATGCTTGCAGTCTTGGTGAGTATTGGGTTGTGGAATCATTTTACAAAGCAGCATCTTGCCATCTCAACTATCAATACCCAAGCTGAATATGTACAGGGAATCCCAACAGCGGTATTTGTAAATCAAAATGATTATGCAACGCTTCTAGCGATAAGTTCATTTTTCTTTATCTCCTTAATTAAGTATTCAAAGAATCAATTGGTGAAGTTAGTTGGACTTCTTTTCTTAGGATTATCCCTATATTTAATTTTTGTTACATCTTCTAGAGGAAGTATTTTAGGACTAAGTATAGGAATCCTGGCTTATATCTTTTTACTTTCAAAACCTGTTGTGAAGAAATGGATGTTGATTTCAGGAGGAGTACTAATATCTTTCATCATGCTCCTTTTCTCCGAGAAATTTCAAAGTATAGCTCAAAAGTTTAGTGGTGAAGGCATTAACCCTTCTAATATGGGTTCTAATGATGTTAGGGTTAATTTAACAAAAAATGCTTTTTATTTTATTGCAGAAACTTTTGGGTTTGGTGTAGGTGCAGGGAATTCTCAATATTACTTACAGCATTATTCACAATACTTCACAAGAGATATCTTTGTTATGCATAATTGGTGGTTAGAAATATTCAGTAATTTCGGGCTTATTATATTTGTGGGGTATGTACTTTTATTCTCTACATTAATTACGTCTTTATATCGTTTTTTGAAGAAATCTACAGATGATTCGGAAAAAATGATCACAGAGGGTTTATTATTTGCTTTGATTACATTTGTCCCAGCTTCCATTAGCCCAAGCTCTGTATCAAATCTTTTCTATCACTGGGTTTTAATTGCCGTAAGCGTAGGGTTTTTGAATTATACTAGAAAGTATTCGTCCGTTCATTCACGTATTTATTAAGCCAGATAGGAGATGTTTAAATGAAAGTATTGATTATTTCTCACATGTATCCATCTTCTACACACCCTGTATATGGGACGTTTGTACATGAACAAGTTAAAGAACTAATCAGACAGGGCTGTGAAGTAAGAGTTATTTCACCTATTAAATCCACACCATTTCCAATAAATTTATTGAATGAGAAGTGGAGGGAATTCTCAGAAATCCCGAAGACAGACGTTAGAGACGGGGTTAAAATTTATCATCCCAGATATTTATCACTTCCTAGGAATATCCTCTTTGAACGTAATGGGGACCATATGTATAAAGGAATTAAACATTTAGTTAATGAAGTGAAACAAGATTTCGACTTCGACGTTATACACGCTCACGTCGCCTTGCCAGATGGAGTAGCGGCTAATCTAGTCTCTAAGGATTTAGGAGTACCTTATGTGGTAACAATCCATGGGGAAGACTTTTTTAAATCAATTCATTTAAACGATAAAGCAAAGTCACTCATAGAGAATACGATGAATCAGGCTGCAAAAGTCATTCTCGTGAGTGAACGTTTAAATAAAATCAATCAAACCCATTTACAAGTACCTGATGAGAAAATTAAGGTGATTCACAACGGAATCAATGAGTTGTTTCTGGAAAGATGTGAGAACGCTAAGACATATTTCCCTCCTGGTAAAACAAGAATACTTAGTGTATGTCATTTAGTTGTGAGAAAGGGAATAGAGTTCAATCTTAGAGCATTAAGTAAACTGGGACACCGAAATTTTCATTATATTATTGCTGGAGATGGCCCAGAAAGAGATGCTTTAACTCAGTTAACCAAAGAGTTGGACTTGGAGGGGAATGTGGAATTCTTGGGAGCGGTTAAGCCAGAAGTGGTGAAGGAGCTTATGGAAGAGAGTGAAGTATTCTCACTGCCAAGTTGGAATGAAGCATTTGGTGTGGTCTATATTGAAGCAATGGCAAGTGGAAATGCTGTAATAGGGTGTATTGGGGAAGGCGTTGAAGAAATCATTACCGTGAACGAGGAAGGATTACTTGTTCCTTCTAAAGAAACAGATACACTTACAGAAGCATTTGAATACCTCATTGAGAATCCTGCTATCAGAACACAAATGGGAATGAGAGCGGTAAATAAAGTAAATGATCAATTCACTTGGAAAAAGAATGTTAGTGAAATAATTAATGTCTATGAAGGACTACCAAACGTAAAGGTGATATGATATGAAACAAACATTATCCAATATTATTACTCGTTTTAAGAAATTTGCTGTATTTCTGCTTTTAATCCCCGTTTTTACAGGTGTACTTTCTTTTGTTTTAGCTGGGGGCAATAATAGTACTGAAATGAATAAAGGCGTACAATTTGCTGATGTAACAATAAGCTTAGGGCAATTCAATGACCCTCAATTAAACCACCCTAATAGCGTGAAAAATTTAGTGAGTAGTTCTGCTTTTTTAAACAAAGTCATTGATGAGAATGCATTAGATGTTGAAGTCGAAGATTTAAAACAAAATATGACTTTAGAGAATGTATATGATGAGCTATTAGTCATTTCATTAACAGGTAATGATAAAGAAACTGTGAAAAAGTCCCTTCAAGGCATTGTAGATGCATTTTTGTCTTTAAGTAGTGGCAGGTACAAAGAATGGACAAACATAGTTGACGAGACCGTAGAAGATTTGCAAGAGACTAATGTCAGTAATGAAGAAGAGATTGAACAAAAAGAGTTCTTATATGATCTTCGACAAGATTTATATAACGCCAGGGAAGCGGAAGTGATGGAGCCAGTCACACTTCTGGATGAAAAATCGTCCAATATGACCACTCAAAAACAAAATCCATTTAAGAAAACAGTATTTGGTGTCATAATCGGCCTAATGCTAAGTGCTTTTTTACTATTAGTTCCTGAAGTTTTCCGAAACTAGAATATATCTGGTGAAAGCTGGCGCTTCTGCCAGCTTTATTTTTGTAAATGAGGTGACGTAATCATGCAAGAAAAACAGCCTTTTGTATCAATCATAACGCCAACATATAACTCAGAGGCGTATATCAAAGGAACTATCGATTCAGTCAAAAACCAAACTCATCAAAATTGGGAATTAATCATTGTGGATGATTGTTCAACTGATCGTACAAGGGATATCCTTAATCAAGAGGTCGATTCGGACGAAAGAATCAAAGTGTTCTTTCTAGAAAGTAATAGCGGTGCCGCAGTGGCACGTAATACGGCCATGAAAAAAGCAAAAGGACCATATATAGCATTTTTGGATGCTGATGATCAATGGCTTCCCAAAAAGTTAGAGAAACAAATCCAATTCATGGAAGATAATCATTACGCTTTCACTTTCACTCAATACTCAATCATGGATCAATCTGGTAAAGATACAGGAAAAATCATTGAAATCCCTGAGGAGATTGATTACCATGGTTTATTAAAAAATACAATCATTGGCTTTTTGACAGTTATGATCAATGTTGAAAAAACTGGAAGTGTTGAAATGCCAAATATTCGTACTCGACAAGACTACGCGTTTGAGCTGTCCATCCTGAAAAAAGGATTCAAAGCCTATGGTTTAAAAGAGACGCTTTCAAAATATAGGGTAGTAAAAGGGTCGATATCAAGTAATAAAGTAAAGGCGGCAAAAAGGAACTGGCAGGTTTACAGAAAAATTGAAAAACTAAGCCTACCCTATTCGATTTGGTGTTTTCTGAATTATGCATTCTTTGCAATGAAGAAAAGATTATAATACAAAAATTTCTGGCCCTGTAGCGTGCAAATTCGACAAGTCTCATTGTTTTTCGAGCTTGGCGCAGTGGTTTTTCTGTAGTTCCAATCGGGTAAATAATTAATGATGGTCTAGGTACTTCTCCGTGTCATTCTCTGTAGTTTTTTGCGGGATATTAAGAAACATCCACCAAAATAATTTAGAAATGTGTTGGCACATGTTCATTATTATGATACGATGATGATGTTTTATGATGAAAAAATTTAGAAGAATGCTATATTGAAAGAAACAGTATGCAAAAAGTTTGTCGAATGTCCACTTATTGCTAGGGAATTATGTAGATATTTGATGCAAACTAATACTGTAACTTGAATATTAAGGGGATATAATTGTGGACAAAGTTATTTTAGCTTTTTTAGCCTCTCTGATTACGGTCCTGATTACGACTCCGCTCGTTATAAAGCTGGCAATTAAAATTGGTGCAACAGATAAGCCAAATCATCGAAAAGTACATGAAAAAGTTATGCCTCGTTTGGGAGGTCTCGCCATTTTTATAGGAGTTGCTGTTGGTTACTATGTCAGTGGGCTTTATAATGAAAAAGTAACCGCAATAACTGTGGGTGGTATCCTAATAACATTATTGGGAATACTTGATGATAAATATGAACTTTCTGCCAAAGTTAAGTTCGCAGGCCAGATTGTTGTAGCATTGATCATCGTAAGTACAGGATTAACAATTGACTTTATCAGCATTCCGTTCATTGTAGAGAAGTTTTATCTTGGATGGATGTCGTTTCCAATAACGGTTTTATGGATTGTTGGTATTACCAATGCCATTAACCTTATTGATGGGTTAGATGGTCTGGCTGCTGGAATATCCTCAATCGGTATTGCTACGATAGCTATCATGGCCGGACTGGCCGGTAAAGATTTAATTCTCTTGTTATCGATTATCATCTTGGGAAGTACTCTGGGCTTTCTTTTTTATAATTTTCACCCCGCAAAAATATTTATGGGGGATACAGGAGCACTCTTTTTGGGATACTCTATTTCAATTTTATCCTTACTTGGTTTATATAAGAGTGTGACACTTTTCAGTTTTATTATACCCATCATCATCTTGGGAGTACCAATATTTGACACGACCTTTGCGATAATAAGACGGATCATAAATAAAAGGCCTATATCAGCACCTGATAAATCACATCTCCATCATCGTATATTGGCCATGGGCTTGTCACATAGAAATACGGTATTGGCTATATACGCACTTGGGATATTATTTAGTGTGAGTGCGATCATGTTATCATCAGTTACTTTATGGGGCTCCTTACTTATTATTGTCGGTTTGTTTCTAATTACTCATTTCATTGTTGAATCTGTAGGGCTAGTTAACGAACAGTATCGACCTTTCATTAAGTTCTACAGAAAAGTTTCCGGACGACAATAATCTAAGCCAAACAGCCGTTTATGATAGGGTCATAAACGGCTGTTTATTTATTTGAACACTGAACCAAATTATTTTGGAATTTGAATTAGAAAGTAGGGAACATGTTGTCTTCTTTGATGAAGCAGTTAATAGGTGGCATGAAATGGACTGGATCAGCAACAATCATCAATACCGGAATGCAATTATTACAATATGTTATTCTTGGCCGATTGTTGGCTAAATCTGATTTTGGACTTATGGGAATGGTGACAGTGATTATTGCTTTCGCCCAAGTATTTACCGATATGGGTGTAGGGAATGCTATAGTTCACAGGCAAAATGCTACGCACAAACAATTGTCAACTCTGTATTGGTTGAATGTATTTACAGGAATCGGTGTAGCCATCATTGTATTTCTTTCAGCGCCTCTTGTCGCCCATTTTTACAGTGAGCCAAGGTTAGTTGAGTTAATTCATCTGATCGCTCTGATTTTTTGTATCATACCCTTTGGGCAACAGTTTCAATACTTGATGCAAAAGAATTTAGAATTTGACCGGATTGCAAAGACTGAAATCACCTCTGTGGTTTTAGGGGTTTGTCTTGCTATTATATTAGCCTTTGCCGGTGTTGGTGTTTATTCACTTGTTATTGGTCAAATCGCATTCCATGCGACTAAATCAATCCTTTATGGCCTTCAGGGGTGGAGTTCCTTTCGCCCGAGTTTTTATTTTAAATTAGGAGAGGTTAAGGGATTCCTTAGCTTTGGGGTCTATCAAATGGGGTCAAGGTCAGTGAGTTACTTTTCATCGAACATTGACTATATATTAATCGGACGGTTCTTAGGGGCAGAAGCATTGGGGATCTACACAATAGCGTATCAGTTGGTTGTTGTTCCGGTTACCAAAATAAACCCTTTGATTACAAGAGTTGCTTTTCCGCTATTCGCGAAGGTGCAAAATAGTAATGATTCTTTAAGCAAAGGGTTTACAGACATGTCAAAAATGTTGGCTGTTATAACATTTCCTATTTTATTTGGATTAATGTGTACAGCCGATTTATTGGTTCCAGTCATGTTTGGTGAGAAATGGACTGCATCCATTCCTTTAGTCCAAATATTATCGGCATTAGGACTTTTAAGAGTACTTATGAATCCAAATGGATCAATATTGCTAGCTAAAGGTCGAGCTGATATTGGTTTTAAATGGGATTTAGGGGTGGCTTCAATTCATGCAATCGCTTTTTATTTAGTGGTTAATATGGGAATAGAAGCTGTCGCCATCACATATGTATTGCTTGCTCTCCTGAATTTTTTATTAGGAAGAATCTTACTTCACCACGTAATAGGTTTAGACGGGAGAGAGTACTTCCGCGGTCTTTCAAAGCCTGCATTTTTCAGCGTATCTATGGCCGTGATTGTTTATGCGGGGTATCTACTACTTTCATTCATTCACTTTCCTACATTAATTATACCTTTAAGTATATTGATTCTGCTTGGGGTTATTATTTACGGTGCGTTAGTATTTACTTTCGATAAAGCATATCTTGTGGAACTAAAAGGCTCATTAAAAAAGAAAAAAGTGTAAACGATAAAAAGGCGGCACTGCTTAGATATTAGTGGGTTCCTTTTTTGGTGCTTTTGTATATTGAAATAAAACTGACCTATGAATTGGCATAGGTCAGTTTCTTGTTATGTCAAGGTATATAAAGCATTAACCTTTTAACAAGGTGTTTGTTCCGGACAACAGCTATTGCCCGCGCAAAAAGGTGCCAAATGATTGTCAATTGCCTCGCAGTTGTCTGTCAAAACAAATCATAACTGTTAAATCAGCAACCTGCCCTGTGGTAAAATAAGGATAGACAAAGAAAGGTTATATTCCATTAATGGATGGATTGTTGAATATGGAAACACCCGAATTTTAATTTTATTATGGGCCAAAGGGGTGGATTTGTTGAAAAGCGCTCTAAAGGTAAAGGAGATTTTATTGGATGAGGGAATTGCTGAACAGGAATTTATTGATGTAATCAAAAGCATTTATAAGGGAGACTGTTATATTTATGCAATTATTCCTGAGTGGGAAGAAGAATTATTATATCTGCTAGATAATGATTTTATTCAAATACATACGATTACGTTTCCTTTAGTAAGGATTTCTCCAAGAACCAGAGGATTTGTAGGGTATATAAAGGTTAGTAAAAAACGATATATCTACGAGTTCTATTTACGCTCTACATCAATTGATTTTCTCGTTTATTCAGGCTTTGATGTAGCTCAACATTTAAAAAATATAAATAAGAAGAACATTGATCTTTATAAGATATTTAGTACAAACAATATCCCTCACATAACAATTGGTCCTGACGGTCAATGGCTTAACGTAGCTGAGTAATGAAAAATCATGCCCATTGAATTGTCGGGAGCATAAATTGAAGACCGTTATGCCAGTACCAACGAATATTAAAATACAAAAAGACTCATCAATCGACGAGTCTTTTTATTTATTATAGTTGCCAGTTTGTGTGTCAATACAATTGTCATTAGGGCTTATTTGGGCAGCGAGCACCTCAAAGCGAACCTTAAAGTAAGCTCTATGAAAGTGCTTTTGTATCGTTAAGATAAAATACTGTTGTAGATTTCTTCAAGTTTATTATTTTGTTTCTTTAAATTGAAACACTCATTAACGTGTTCAACAGCATTACTGCTGAATTTATCCCATAAAGAAACATCACTCAAAAGCTTAATAATTGAATCAGCTAACTGTTTATGATCTTTTTGGGGGACAATAAATCCGGTCTCATTATGTGAGATAGCTTCAGGGATCCCGCCTGTATCAAAACTTACAGCAGGGAGTGCCATTGCTTGGGCTTCTGCAAATACCATACCGAATCCTTCAGAAGCACCCGATTCAATCTCAATACTCGGAACGGAAAATACTTTTGCTTTATTCATTTCAAGTACTACATCTTTGTGTGAAATAGCACCTAGAAAGGAAGCGTTGATGTTTAAATCTCCTGCCAACTGTTCTAGCCTTTGCCTTTCAGGCCCATCTCCAGCAATAATCAATCTGGTGTTTGGATACTTGTCATTTACCATTTTCATTGCTTGAATGAGGTATTCACACCCCTTATTCTTTACAAGGCGGCCAACAAATAAGACACTATCTTCTCGCGTTATGGAGTGGTCAACTTTTAAAGTTTCTAAATCCACACCTATATAGTGTGTTATGATCTGGTCGTTAGAAAACCCTTTTTCCACCAGTTTTCTTTTGATGAAATCCGAAGCGGCTATAAAAACAGCGTCGCTTTCTTGTAATGCATCCATATGTCTAACATAATGTTTAATATTATATGCGTTGTCCGATTTTAAATGGTCGATACTTCTGGTTACATCATATCCGTGGAATGTCACGATTAGAGGAATGTTTAGCTTTTGAGCAATGGGAAGAGCGAGAGTACCATCGGGTCCAAAGTGAGCATGAATCAATTTGGGATCGATCCGCTTTATTTCTTTGTAAATCATAGTATTGATCAACCACTTTTTCAGCCATTTTTCAGAATACTTATTATGTAACCTTGTTCCAATATTATGAATGGTATAGGTTCTTTCTTCGCTTAGTGCAAGACTGTTTTTTATTCTTTGATAGCCTACATAATAGGGGGTGAAGTCAGATAACCCTTCTGCCTGGGCTTTTACAAATGTTTCTGAAGCAGGTAAAAGTTTATCTCGAAAAATAACTACTTTACGTGTACTCATCTTGATCCTCCTTATTATCAGAATTTGTGGATTTACAAAATAAAATCTAGAGATGAGACTCTAGATTTTATTTCTTCTATTGATTTAGATGGTTCTTTAATTGTCCTGTCAATTCTGCTAACTCAGTCTCGTCTGGAACAAAATAAAAAATATCGTTAATGTATTCATCATACCCTTCTAAAGAAAGCTTTTCAATGTTGTTAGTACTGAAATTAGGATATTTACTTTGGATTGCCAGAGCTTGACTTACTTTCATATTTGTTTGGACATTATTACCGATATGTTCAGCGATATTGTCCAGTTTTGTTACTGTGGAGGGAGATAACAATTTATCAATTGTTGCTTCAAGAATCTGTTTTTGTCTATCGTTCCTTCCGTAATCTCCTCTCGGATCCTGCTTGCGCATACGAGCGTAAGCTAATGCTTCTTCTCCATCTAATTCCATGGTTCCTTCAGTGAAATATATTTTTTGATTGTCTTCATCACTTTTCTCGTAAAAATCAAATGGTACGTCTACTGATACTCCACCAACTTCGTTGATAATGTCTTTAAAACTATCGAAACCAATCGTTACATAATAATCTATTGGTATATTCAATAAGTTTTCTACAGACTCAATAGTTGCTTCCTTTCCTCCGCTGGCATAGGCATGGTTAATTTTATCTTTCTCATTTGTATCTGCAATCTCTGTCAATGTATCACGTGGGATGCTGAGTAACTTTACTGATTGATCCTCAGGGTTAAATGTGGCAACCATTAATGAATCGGTTCTTCCGTGCGCGCCTCCACTAGAATAATCTTCAACCCCCATAATTAGTAAAGAAAAAGGGTCTTTTTGAACTTCTATTGCTTCTTCTCTCAGCTTGGATTTTTCACCTCTGTCTAACTCACTATAAGACTTGTTAGCAGCCTCATATGCACTGTATATGACGTAGCTCCCGTAAGCTCCAATTAACAATAAAAAGAATCCAAAAAGAAGTAATATCCTTTTAATTCTCAATCTTCTTCTTTTTTTAGTTTTTGTTCTTATTCTATCCAATTTAATCCACTCCTGCTTTATAACTCTCACCTAAAAAGTATATATCTAAAGAGTTCATTCTACAATGCAACAAAAAGCGATAAAATATTACAAATTGATTTCTAGGTAAGTTTTTTCCTCTTCCATTATTGCTCCTTGCCCATTCGTCAACTCCGTCATCCAATCCACAAACTCACCCTTAGAAGCTTCCTCCACATACACTTCAACCTCGACAGCGTCTAAATAGTGAATGTCTTTCAACTGATAACGAGAAGACCTCACCTCATTCTCAACCTTCCCAAGCCACGTATAATCTATCTTCGTCTTCATCACACGCATAAGGCGCCTTTCGACAATACCGGTAGCATTCAATCCCTCTGATGTGGCCCGGCCATACGCACGGATCAGGCCGCCGGCACCGAGCTTGATGCCGCCGAAGTAACGTGTGACAACAACGACTGTATCCTTAAGATCCCGTTTCTTCAACACTTCAAGCATCGGCACACCTGCAGTACCGCTCGGCTCTCCGTCATCATTCGCTTTCTGGATCAGATTATTCTCCCCGATCATGTACGCAGAGCAGTTATGGTTCGCGTCATGGTGCTTTTTCTTGATGGACGCGATGAATTGTTGTGCTTCTTCTTCCGTTTCGACACGATTGATATATGTAATGAATCTTGAGCGTTCGATTGTGATTTCATGTTCACCGTACCCTTTGACGGTATGATAGTGATGCAGCATCGTTTTTCCCCTTCCTTTTTTGTCCCTCTTCGACAAGTTACGCATTTTTCTCTTTCTTATACTATATAAAATGAAGGGGTATTGCACAACTTGAGCACTAGTGACGGTAGTGTAAATAAGGTAAATACTGGCTCTACATGAAATAATGGTAATACAATGTAATCAAACTTTAATCTCCGACAATTTATGACATGGTATAATGGACGCTGATAGAGATACTTCAGTTGTTCCAGGCTCCGCTATGACAACGAATGGTCTAGATAATTGCCATTCTTTTCTCATGGATTGGAGGAGATGATGCCTTGAATGAGGCGTCGTGTAGGAATATGCCTAGATGAATAAAGGAGTTTAACCAATATTCATGGAAATGATAATAGGTACTTGTTTATAGATGAGAGAGTAGGTCTATCTACATCCATTGTCGTGACTTGAGTATAGTGACCAAGCTTTATTAGGCTGACGACTATTGTGGAACAAAAGAGGGGTGTACCGTGCCATTACGTAAAATAGACACCAAGATGTTGGATATCATCCTGAAAAAGATGGTCGATACAGTTGACGAAAGTAAGGATGAAATCTTCCAGATTGGCGAACAATGTCGAAATGATTATGATGATTTAGTGAGAGAACTGCTCGAAGTGAAAGAGATGGTCCTGAAGGTGATTGATGAAGGGGATACCCTCCATCAGAAGTCAAAGCTTGCCCGGGTCAGGTTATCCGAGGTCAGCAAGCATTTCCAGACCTATTCAGAGGATCAGGTAAGAGAAGCATACGAAAAGGCCCATGACCTGCAGATGAAGCTGTCGATGAACCGGCAGCAGGAAAAGCAGCTTAGAGGACGCAGGGACGAGCTTGAAAGGCGCCTGCAAACCCTTGGGGATACGATTGAACGGGCAGAAAACCTTTGTTCACAAATATCGGTTGTCCTCAATTATTTAAATAGTGACTTAAGGCAAGTGAATGAGGCGTTGGAGGATGCGAAGCAGCGTCAGGATTTCGGTCTCAAGATCATTGAGGCACAGGAGGATGAGCGAAAGCGTTTGTCCCGTGAGATTCATGACGGTCCTGCCCAGATGATGGCAAATGTCCTGATCCGTTCTGATTTGATCGAGCGGGTATACCGGGAGAAGAGTACAGAGGATGCCATTAAGGAAATCCGCGATCTGAAGCGGATGGTCCGCTCAGCCCTTTATGAGGTCCGCCGCATCATCTACGATTTAAGGCCGATGGCGCTCGATGATCTCGGGTTGATCCCGACCCTCAAAAAGTACTTGAGTACAATCGAAGAGTATAATCCGGAGACCTCGATTCAATTCATGAATATGGGGCTCGATATCAGACTTCCTTCCAAATTCGAAGTCGCTCTGTTCCGATTGGTACAAGAAAGTGTCCAGAATGCACTTAAGCACGCTGAAGCGACCCATATACAAGTAAAAGTAGAAGTAAAGAAAGACCAAATATCAGTTGTCATCAAAGACAACGGCAAAGGATTCGATCAACATAAAGAGAAAAAAGGATCCTTTGGCATCATGGGGATGAAAGAACGTGTCGACCTTCTTGAAGGAGACATCAAGATTGACTCAAAAGTTGGGAATGGAACAGTGATATTGATCCAGGTACCGCTTAATACGTAAATTTTTCCAAGGTTTAGGGAGGCGAAAGATATGGCAACAAATATTGTTATCATTGACGATCATCAACTTTTCAGGGAAGGGGTTAAACGAATCCTTGAATTCGAACCTTCTTTCAACGTAGTGGCAGAAGGTGATGATGGTTCAGAAGCGATGAACCTGGTAGAGACACATGAACCAGATGTTGTCCTCATGGATATCAACATGCCTGAGATCAACGGTGTGGAAGCGACGCGTGAATTGATGGATAAGTATCCAAACACGAAAGTAATCATCTTATCGATTCACGATGACGAGAACTATGTGAACCATGCGCTGAAGACAGGTGCACTTGGTTATCTGCTGAAGGAGATGGATTCAGACGCCCTGATCGACGCAGTGAAAATCGTCGCAGAAGGCGGATCATATGTTCATCCTAAGGTGACCCACAACCTTGTAGCGGAATACAAGCGCCTGGCAAACGCCCAGAACTCAGGAGGATTCCAGCAATCCGAAGTTCGCCGCCCGCTTCACCTATTGACCCGCCGTGAGTGTGAAGTACTGCAGATGCTTGCTGACGGTAAGAGTAACCGGGGGATTGGTGAAGGCTTATACATCAGTGAAAAGACGGTTAAAAACCATGTGAGCAATATCCTCCAAAAAATGAACGTGAACGACCGTACCCAGGCAGTTGTGACTGCGATCAAAAACGGCTGGGTGGAAGTACGCTAACAGTAGAAGAGAGACAGGTATTGTGAATTTGTTGTTGAGAGAGCGGCCCTTCGTGTTGAAGGGCCGTTTTTTGTACTATATTTTCTCTCTGGCATATACATGCTTACTTAACACAATCAAAAAATCCACTCCCTGCAAGGAAGTGGACTCAATCCCTAATTCTTTCTCCGGGCAAAGTCGACGAACCGGAACATGTCGAGGCGGTGGCGGGATTCGGTATATTCAAATAGTGTTGCATCCTTGAGGTGGACATAATTCTTCACGACGACAACATGGTCGTAACCGTGGAGGTCGAGATGCTTCCGGTCTTCTTCTGTGCATTGTTCCACGACGATTTCCTTTTTGGCGAAGTCGATGGGAAGGTTCAGCTCACCTTCAAGGTACTCATAAATCGAGTTCTCGCATATGTCTTTTGTCAGAAGCGGGACCTGCTCTTTTAAGAAATAAGACTTATCTAAGATGATCCTCTCGCCGCCGATTTTGCGGGATCGCACGACTTTCCATACTTCACTGTCACGGGACGTCTCGAGCTGGTTGGCGACCTCTGCGGCCCGGATCAATCCGAAGTCGTGGACATAGGTTTCGATTGATTCCCGTCCCATGGATGTCTGCAGCTCCTTGAAGCTGACGAGGCCGGAAACAGGAAAGCTCATACGGGACGCATCGAGCACAAGGGAGCCTTTTCCCCGCAGTTTCTGTATCAGTCCTTTTTGTGCCAGGAGTGTAAGCGCTTTACGAATCGTCTCACGTGAAGTGGAATACATGACCGTCAGCTCGTTCTCCGATGGAAGGATCGTATTCGCCTGATAGGTGCCGTCCTGGATTTTTTCTGAAAGGTCTTCAAAGATTTGTTTGTATTTATTACTTTTCGTCATAATATCACCATCTATTATTTTACCATAATTAATGGGAAGAAATGAGATTCAACTTGAGTGTTGCGAATATTTTCAATAGAATGGAGATAGTGCAAATTTAAGAAAAGGGTGAAGAACATTGTCGAAACACCAGTGGAAGAAAATCATGTTGGGAATTGGCATGAGCACGCTGTTACTTGGTGCTTGTGGGGAAGATGAGGACAAGAAAGAAGAAGCGGAAAAGACGGAAGAAGTCAGCCCGAGTGAAGATCCTGCGACTGATGAAGCAGCATCGCTGAACCAGATGACCCAGGTGGTAGAAGATGCGAGTGCACTTGAGGAAGCAGAGGGGATCCCTGAAGAGGATAAGACGGCGATCAACGCTGCCTTTGATCAATATATCACGGCTTTTAATGAAGAAGATTTCGACTCATACATGAGCGTCATCTCGAAGACGCCGGTGAACTTCAAGTATGAAGACGAAGAGCGCTATGTGAAGCAGATCTTTGATGCGGTCGACTCGAAGCGTACGGTTGATAATGTTAAGATCATCAACTATGCTGCCGGTAAGAAAGCAGACGTGTACGCAGAAATCAAAGCGACGACAAAGGACCCGAACAGTGATAAAGAAGTCACCAAATCAGGCAAGCAGGTAACGGTTTTCCATCATAAAGAGGATGGCTGGAAGGTTGCGGCGATTTTCTTCCTGGCTACTGAAGAGGAAGCTGCGGAATAAATCACAAGAGGCTGTGTGCATACACAGCCTCTTATTGTTTCTCTGATTGATAAAGATTAAATAAATCATCCAGCTCCTGACTGATTTTCACCGTATCAGGGTGTGAGAAACCATAGATTCGGGCAACTGTACCAAGCTGGATACGTTTTGTTTCCATTTCTTCTATAATAGATTGCACGATTTGTTTTGTAGGCATATAAATATCTCCTTTTAGCAGTAGTATCTCATAAAAGAAGATAAATGTTAACTTTTTTGTGTTTTGAGTTAACTTATATTATCTTTGCTTGAATCACTTTTAAAATATTTTCTGCGGACGATCAACAACATGATGGCAAAAGCATAATTTACGACTGCTACGACAGTGAACGCTGGGAGCTGTTCAGACGTGTACGAGCCCGAAAGGATACCGGGAGTGATGATGGCGAGCGGTAATGTGCCGCTGATAAACCCCATTATAGCGAACACAAGAAGACCTGTCCGGATGATTTTTCTTAGAGATGGATTCGTTGTGAACATATGTAAGCCTCCTAGTAAGTATTCTCTTCACGGTCTGCTTCTTCCCGGATCTTTTTGTCTTCATCCGTTACATAACCGTTATGCAAGACGTCTTCTATTAGATTGCGGTTAAAGAAAACGTTATAATCAGGTGAAATGTTTCCTTCCGGGTAAGGGACCCCGATATAGTCAAATTGTTTATTCGTGCTTACTTGTATTTGATTGTAGCCATAAATCATAACCGCTTTGTCAACTTTAGAAAGCTTGACAACTGTACCGATGGGAAGCAGCTTAGTCGGGTCGAGGCTTTCTTCCTTCATTTTTTCGTCCATTTTATCCTCATTGGTGGCTGCATTGTTGCAGCCAAGTAAAGTAAACACGATCAATGTCAGTATGAGTAGTGATTTAATTTTCATCTTTTCCCTCTTCTTTATATGTTTTTTTCTTTATATCAGCTTCTACTTTTTCCCTCATCAGCTCTTCTGCAGGAGAAACAAGACCGGGATGAATCACCTCTGCGGGCCGTAGACCATAATCGTTTTGTCGACATTCTTTCTTTTGAACGAAAAATGTAACACGACTATTATATACCCATTTTTTGGATTGGTAAGCTTTACATCATTAAAAAAAGCATTGTCCGAGGACAATGCTTTAATATTATTGGGTCAATCGAAACACAATCGATTCATAAGGTCGAAGTGTAATCTTCTCATACACATTCTCCATATCCCCATAATTCGAAAGTAAGATCTCACTCGTCCAGTTCTCTACATTGATATCATCAGGGAGGGCGAATTCCGCTTCGTGACCATAGAAGTTGTTCACGACGAGCAGCTTCTCCCCATCACCGTTTCGTACATATGCAAAAATCTGAGGATGATCTTCCAGTATCAACTGATAGTCTCCGTCCACGATGATGTCGTATTCTTTGCGGAGAGAGTTCAGCTTCTGATAGTGATAGAAGACAGAGTTCTCATCTTTTAATGCTTGGTCGGCATTGATTTCCTTGTAGTTTTTCGAGACTGGAATCCAAGGTGTGCCGCTTGTGAATCCGGCGTTTGCTTCTCCGTTCCACTGCACCGGCGTCCGTGAGTTGTCACGTGATTTATGACGGAGGATCTCAAGGATTTCGTCTTCCGATTTTCCTTGTTCCTTTAAAATATTGAAGATATTGATTGATTCTACATCACGGTATTCATCGATGCTTGTGAACTTCGGATTTGTCATCCCGAATTCTTCCCCTTGATAAATATAAGGGGTACCCTGCATCATATGGATCGTGGTCGCAAGCATCTTCGCTGACTCGTTATGGTATTTGCCGTCATCTCCGTAGCGTGATACAATCCGCGGCTGATCGTGGTTGCACCAGAAGAGGGCATTCCAGCCGCCGCCTTTATGCATCTCACGCTGCCAGGTGGAGAGGATCTCTTTCAACTTCAGGAAGTCGAAGTCTGCGACGGACCATTTCTCGCCGTTCGGATAATCCACTTTCAAGTGATGGAAATTGAACGTCATGCTGAGCTCGTTCCGGTCAGGATGTGAATACTTGATGCAGTGATCGATCGTCGTCGATGACATTTCCCCGACGGTCATGATGTCGTAGTGGGAGAAGACTTCCTTGTTCATTTCCTGCATATAGTCATGGACTTTCGGACCGTCTGTGTAAAACTTGCGGCCGTCTCCTGGTGCGACCGAGCCGTCGTCGTCAGGGAAGTCCTGATCCTTGGAGATGAGATTGATGACGTCCAGGCGGAAGCCGTCGACGCCTTTCTTCAGCCAGAAGTGCATCATATCGTACAGCTTCTTACGGACTTTATCATTTTCCCAGTTCAGATCGGCCTGGGTGACGTCGAAGAGGTGAAGATAATACTGGCCGGTCGCTTCATCGTACTGCCAGGCGTTGCCGCCGAACTTCGACTGCCAATTCGTCGGCTCGGACCCGTCCGGTTTCCCGTCCTTCCATATATAGAAGTCACGGAATTCATTATCCTTCGACTTCCGGGATTCGATGAACCACTCGTTCTCCGTCGATGTATGGTTGATGACGATATCCATGATGATCTTGATGCCCCGCTTGTGGGCTTCTTCCAACAGCTCATCAAAATCCTCCATCGTCCCGTATTCCCCGTGAATATTGAAATAATCGCTAATATCATAGCCATTGTCATTCTGAGGGGACTTATAGATCGGCGTCATCCACACCACATCAACACCAAGCTCCTTCAAATAATCAAGCTTCGCCGTAATCCCCTTTATATCACCAACGCCATTCCCCGACGTATCATAAAAACTCTTCGGATAAATCTGATACACAACCGCACGCTTCCACCAAGGCTGCTTCATCCTCAAGCACCATCCTTCCATCATTTTCCGCGAGGGACGGACCTCGCATTTCCTTTTCATCCGCCAAATAAATTGATTATAAACACTTACAATTATGCTGTTTGCTGTTTTAGGTCTGTTGTTTTTTGAGGGACGGACCTTCCATGCTACTGGAGAAACCCTTATTTCATAAGAAAGGTTGCTTCAAAAACAGCAGAAATGAAGGTCCGTCCCTCAAAAAGGTCCCCCAAAAAGAAAGGGAACAAATCCTCCGTGCACAGACCTTGAAGAGGTGAGTGGTTTGAATGAATTTGTCCCCTATATTGTATTTGTATATACAAGTTCATACAACTGTTATCTCTATTTCATAATCAGTTAGATTGCGTCGTTCTTGCTGAATTTGGACCAGATCATCGTGAGGACGAATGGTACGACGAAGGCGATGAGCATGCCGATTGCGAATGGCACCCAGTATTCTGATTGAATGGACAGGATACCAGGAAGCCCGCCGACACCGATGGAGAATGCTTTCGTGCCCGTCATGGCAAGCAGCACACCGCCGATCGCAGATCCGATCAGGGCTGAGATGAACGGATATTTGTACCGCAAGTTAACCCCGAACATCGCAGGCTCTGTGATACCAAGATAGGCAGAGAGTGCAGATGTTCCTGCAAGTCCGCGCAATTTTTCGTTTTCTTTCTTCGCGATAAACATCATGGCAAGGGCTGCAGATCCCTGTGCGATATTGGATAGAGCAAGGATCGGCCACAGGAATGTTCCGCCTGCGTTTGATACAAGCTGCAAATCGACTGCCAGGAACGTATGGTGCATACCGGTGATGACCATGACGGCATACAATCCGCCGTACAGGAGTCCGCCTAACCAGGATACATGGTCAAACACCCACACCACGCTGTCTGTCAGAACGTTTCCGATGAAGAAGGTCACAGGTCCGATCAGGATGAACGCTGCAAAGCCGGTGGTCAATAACGCGACAGGCGCAACAACAAGTAATTTGATTGAATCATGTACACGCTTATCAAGGAACTTTTCGATTTTCGCTAACAATAATGAAGCAAAAAGAATCGGTAAGACTTGTCCTTGATATCCGATTTTGTCGATTTCAAGTCCGAACAGGTTCCACTTCGGTATTTCGTCGGCTGAACCGTACGCCCATGCGTTAAGCAAGTCAGGATGCACAAGCATCAGACCGAGGACGATACCCAGGAGCGGGCTGCCGCCGAACCGTTTAACCGCCGACCAACCGATGAGTCCCGGCAAGAACACGAAGGCGGTATTTGCGATCAAGTTGATGATGCTCGTTAAATCTGCCCATTGAGGGTGTACATCAATCACTGATTTTCCATCGTAAAAGATATCAGGTCCGGTCAGGATATTATTCAGACCCATCAGCAAACCGGCCGTTACGATCGCCGGCAGGATTGGAATGAAGATATCCGCCAGCACTTTGATCGCACGCTGCAGTGGATTTAGATTCTGTGTTGCGGCATCCTTCACATCCTGCTTCGAAGCTGATTCGATCCCCGTCTCATCAGCCAGAATTTGATACGCTTTATTCACAAGGCCTTGTCCGATGACAACCTGGAATTGTCCGTTGGAAGAGAACGATCCCTTCACGATATCGATTGCCTCTAATCTTTCTTTATCAACCTTTTTCTCATCATTCAGCACAAGCCGCAGACGAGTCACGCAATGGGTGGCCGTCCGGATATTATCCTTGCCGCCGATCGCTTCAATGATCTCCAGCACGTCTTCACGTTTCACGCTCATGTGATTCCCTCCTTTGGATTGGGGGAGACAGGCTCCCTTGTACCCGCTTTCATTTCTATTAATGGAATTCCCCTATTTAGTATGTGAAAAACGTTTCTCGCTATGCTTTAGTGAAAAACACCTAAAGAACGAAACGCTTTCATTTTTCGGTGCGGGGTTGTATATACAAGATATATTTACATTGTATTCATGTATATACAAGTTGTCAACGGGAAATTTGGATTCGCTTTCATAAACGTAAAAAGAAGGTGCCACACAGCACCTTCCCTGCACACAAACATTATTGAACGGCCTTTAACACACCAAGTGCCACGACGCCGAGGATCCCAAGGATGATCCATAGGGTTGAGGCGATCAGGATGACCCAGCCCAATACTTTCTTACCTGTCTTGATCCAGTAGATCCCCAGTGTGATAAAGCTAAACAGAATTCCGAGAATCGCCCACGTCCACTTGTTTTTATGATGCTTAGGGGCATCGATAAACAAATACACGGCAATCAGAATATTGAACACATACATCAAAGCTTCCAAAGTATCCCTCCTAATATTTTACACTTATATGTAAAATTACCTAATCTTCACTGTGTAAACCTTTTTTAGACAAAAAATCAAAGTTATTGAAAAAATGATTGGGGTACTACTATGACCTTCAAAAAAATCTGAACCCACTCGATTTTAAACATTTAATTTAGATTTGAACGCCGGTTCCGATTATCCTCTTTGTTTTGCTAACTTGCCATTCGCACTTTTAAGTGTGTACTTCTTCTAAATGCCCGATGTACGAAGGATGAATAAATCAAGTGATGAAATTCAAATTCCTAGATAGAATCCCTCACATTGAAGCAGAGAAAGTTTACAAAATAAAAAAGTACAATGCAAAAAAACCACCTGACATTTACCTGACACATTCGCCCATTATGATAACAACTGTAAGACAAACCAAACAGTTGGAGGTAGAAAACATGTTAAACGTATTTTCGACGAAGTTCATCGCAGGTGCATTAGCGATTGGGATCGCGGCACCGACTGCGTACGCAGCGGCACAGGATGATACAACGAAAGCCCAGGCGGAATCAAGCGTAGAGGAACAGTCTCCGTGGAGCAAACTTGATGATGAGACCAAAGCAAAAATAGAAGCGATCAAAGAACAGGTAGAAGCAGGAACGCTCACGAAGGAAGAAGCCCATGATCAAATGGAAGCGCTCGGTTTGAAGCACTTTGGAAAACGGGGCGGGCACCATGGTGAGCAGTTAGACGAAGAGACACGCCAACAGCTGGATGACATCCGCAGCCAGGTGGAAGCGGGAGAGCTGACGGAAGATGAAGCTAAGGCGAAGTTAGACGAGCTCGGCATCACGCCCCGGAAACATCGTGGTCATGAGCCATTAGATGAAGAAACCCGTCAGAAGCTTGATGAGATCCGTGCCCAAGTAGAAGCAGGAGAGCTCACTGAAGAAGAGGCGCAGGCACAATTAGAAGAGCTGGGAATCGACCAGCCATTCCGGAAAGGTGATCGAATGGGAATGGATGAGGAGACCCACCAGAAAACCCACGATATCCGTGACCAATACGCAGCAGGGTTGATCACGGAAGAGGAAGCGCAGGCACAGCTTGATGAACTGGGAGTCCCAATGGACCTTGACCAAATGCCTGATCCTTTTGAAGGGCTGGATGCCGATACGAAAGCAAAAGCCCAGGAGATCCTGAAGAAAGTGATCGATGGCACGCTCACCCGTGAAGAAGCACGGACGCAACTTGAGGAGCTCGGTGTGAAACCGCCGCAGAAACCTCACCGTGGAGGACATTTTAAAGGCTTCAAGCAAAGCGATGAGCAATCAGATGCGCAGGAAGAAAACACAACTGTTGAAGATGTAGCACTGTAACAACCCCACCCCCTTATGATATAGGAGAGTGCCTTCCGGCGGCACTCTCCATTTGCATGAAATTCCCCCGGAACCCCTCCATTTCCTTTATAATTCACCTATAGGAGGAATCCCGATGAAAACCATATTGATTGTTGAAGATGAAATGACGATATCACGCGTCTTGAAAGCCTATTTAGATAAAAACGGATTCACCACGATTCAGTCCTACTCCGGCAGTGAAGCACTGCAGGCATTTTCCGCCCACAACCCGGACCTGATCCTGCTTGACGTCATGCTTCCCGATGGGGACGGCTGGTCGGTCCTTGAAGCCCTCCGCAAAGACAGCACGACACCGGTCATCATGCTGACGGCCCTTGGCGACGTGGATTACCGCCTCAAAGGCCTCACCTCAGGTGCCGATGATTACATCACCAAGCCCTTTATCGGAGAGGAAGTCGTCGCAAGGGTGCAGGCGGTGCTGAGAAGATCCCGGACACTTCTGCAAACAGGAGATATAAAGCAATACGGCTCCTTGAAAATCAATCTGCAATCGCATACTGTCCACCTAAGCGGAGAAGAGGTGACGTTCACGCCGAAAGATTTATCTCTGTTTCTTTTCCTTGCCAATCATCCAAACCAGACCTTCACCAGGGAACAGCTGATTGAAAACGTATGGGGGATGGATTATGAGGGAAGTGACCGGGCCGTCGATCTTGCAATCAAGCGGATCAGGAAGGCACTCGGGGGCTGGTCAAGCGAGCAGGGGGAAATCAGGACGCTGCGGGGAATGGGGTATCAGTTCAGTGTTTACGAAGCATAAGCCGTCACTTCTCCGCTACTGGACGACCCGGTACCTGATCACCCTCCTACTCGGCCTTCTGATCATTGCTGTGATTTCTGCCCTTTGGATCCGGAAGACGACGATCGACAACAGGTTGAACCTGACCCATGTGGTCGCCCAGGAAGTGGCAGACCGGATCGTCACCACTGACGGACGGATTGTCATCCCTGCCGTCTTAAAGGAAGTCGTCGAAGAAAGAAGTAAGTTCCTTCATCTGGAAGAACCCCCGTTAACCTATGTGATTGATACGGAAGGGCGGGTCCTGTCTGATAAGGATCATTTCAGGGGTCCGAAGAAACGGCAGCCCCCTGTCCAACAGCTTCCTCCTTCTTTTTATAAAAGCAGGGAAGTGGAAATTGAACTGGACGGGGATCGAGTTCAGAAGGCCTATGCCATCAGTGAACCGATCAGGTCAGGGGAGGAAGTGCTCGGCTATGTGGTGATGGTCACGCTGGAGGAGAATCTGGCCGAGGTGAATCAGGAGTATCGCCTGCTCGCCATCATGCTCGTAAGCCTTGCCCTTCTCGGCTGGCTCGTCATCTATTACCTCTCCCGTAAACTGTCTGCCCCAATCAAGGAAGTGGTACAGGCTGCGAGGCTCGTCAGCGACGGAAACTATGACATCAGTCTCAAGCAGGAGGCGAAGGAAAAGGAAATCCACGAGCTCACCGACTCCTTCCAGCAGATGGCCGTCAAGCTCCAGCATCTTGAGAAGCTTCGTTCAGAGCTGCTGGCCGGCGTCACCCATGACCTGAAGACACCGGTGACCTCGATCAGCGGCCTCATCCAGGCAGTGAAAGATGAAGTCGTGGACGGGAACGAGGCGAGAGAATTCCTTGACATCTCTTTAAAAGAAATCCACCGGCTTCAGCGGATGATCGGCGACCTGCTTGATTTCAACTCGTTTTCAGCAGGGGCGATCCCGATCCGGAAAGAGCGGGTCAGTGTAAATGAACTCCTTGAGGATATCGCGAGACAATGGGCGAACACCCAGGTGGATAAAACGTTTGATTTAACCCTGGAATTAGAAGACGTGGAAGCGGAGGTCGACCCGCTGCGGATTGAGCAGATTCTCATCAACCTGTTGAATAACGGCAGGCAGGCACTTTCCAAAGGTGGCGGCACTCTCTCTATCAGCCTTCAACAAATAGAAACCAATATCTTGATCAAAGTGCAGGATACCGGCAGCGGGATTCCTGAAAACGAACAGGCACTCATTTTCGAACGTTTCTACAGAGGGGAAGAGAAGAAATTGAGAGTAAGGGGGCTGGGCCTTGGGCTGCCTTTCAGCAAAATGCTTGCAAACGCACAGGGAGGGGACCTGTACTTAAAGGAAAGCTCCTCTTCAGGAACGATTTTTATATTAGCATTCCCACTATAATGAGTATTGGAAATACAGCCATAAAGTACCAAACCTTATAATACTGGGGTTTATTCCTGATTTTTCTTTATATAAGAAATTTAGCCTATTAAACTATAAGTCTCCTTCGGCCATAATGGATGGGCAACAGACATTTTGGATGAAGGAGACATTTTTTTTGAAGAAAACCATTATTGCCTTTACAACTGCTGCGCTACTTTCGAGCATGGCTGCCAACTCAACGGAAGCGGCTTCCTACCGTGTACAATCGGGGGATTCCCTTTCGGTGATTGCTAATAAATATAATACAACCGTTTCAAACCTTAAGAGCTGGAACAAACTGACGTCTGATACGATCTACGTGAACCAGGTGCTGGAAGTGTCTGCGCCAAGCTCTACAGGGAAAACATATACCGTCCAGTCCGGTGATTACCTGTCAAAGATCGGTGCCAAATTCGATGTGTATGTTTCTGAGCTGAAATCGTGGAATAATCTTAAAAGTGACGTGATCTATCCGGGACAGACGTTAATCGTGTCTGCAGGGGGGACAAGTACCCCGCCGCCGGCAACATCGACTACATACACGGTCCAATCTGGAGACACGCTATCCGCCATCGGCGTCCGCTACGGTGTGAGCGTATCAAACATCATAAACTGGAACAACCTGAGTTCGACTACAATCTATGTCGGACAAAAGCTGTCCATCCAGGGGGCGTCCGGCGGTTCTGAGACGTCTTCAAACGTCGTCGATATCGCGAAGAAATACGTAGGCACACCATACGCATGGGGAGGCACAACGCCGTCCGGCTTCGACTGCAGCGGATTTATCTACTACGTGTTCAACCAGGCGGGACAATCGATTGCCCGTACGAATACTGAAGGCTATTACAACAAATCATCCTTCGTCACGAGCCCGAAAGCAGGCGACCTCGTATTCTTTGAAAATACGTACAAAGCCGGGATCAGCCATATGGGGATCTACGTTGGGAACGGGGAATTCATTCACGCTTCTGACAGCGGTGTGGTGGTTTCGAAGCTGAGCAATTCGTATTGGAATCCGAAGTTTGTGGGGTATAAGAGGTTTTAAAGTAAGGGAGAACGTCCTGCCGGTGATGGCGGGGCGTTTTTTTGTCCTTATATAGAAAAAAGGTACTTCAAACGCATGCCATCACCTCCTGCCTTGCCGAAAAGAAAAACTGAGATAGATAAAATATGGTAATAGAATTACAAATTATAGAAGGACATCTATTCTCATACAGCGAAGAAAGTACTACAGAAAAAAGTGGGTCTACCAATCCGATGACAAACAGGGGGAGTTTCATGCTGCGAAAGAAAACAATCGGGATCATACTGGGAAGTGTATTGCTGCTGACGGCGATGGGTGTGTATGTGGCTGTCGGGAGCTTAGATAAGGGAAGTGTGGATGAAGGGACGGATCAAACCGAAACAGTTTCGACGGCCGGTGTGGAAACGACTCCGTCCCCACAAACTGGCAAAGACGGGAACCCGTTCGGTGAAAAAGTCAAAACGCCGTTAACCGAAACGGTCATGCGCCAATATATCCACGCCATGAGTCATCAGAAGGTAAAGGCCAAAGAGAAATGGTCATTCTTTGAGATCACCGACGAACGAATCGATTATTTGCTGAATCAGCTCGACATCAACAATTATAAAAATGAAACAACTTATCGAGACATCCTCACAAGCTGGAAAGAGGAAGATTTCTCCGGTGTAGTCGGTGATCACAATACCATCTGGAGGATGCAGGACGGGAATGTGGGGAAGGCGACGGCTAAGTTGAATGCTACGGAAGAAAGAAAATATATTGAAAGTCAGAAGAGAGAGAAAAGGTAGCATCAACACAAAAATGGAAGACCATTGAATTATTTAAGGCTGTCGAGAAAGTATCGACAGCCTACTATTATGTCTGTATACGCAATATGGTCAACGAGATAATTTAATATGCCATCGCGAGTAAGGTGTTCTATGTTTTGCATCTTCGCTATCCTGTTTATTACTACTCATGGGTTCTGGGAAAACGACTGCATAATACCAACAACTTTAAATAAGTGAATTAGAATTAGTTGTTGGGTGGCGAAAATTATTAGTCACTACTTCACCCACCTAACTGGGATGAACTAGGTAGATGAAAGAATGTTCACACCTCAACAATCACTTTATATTTGTAAAAAAAGTTTAGATCATTAAAAAAGCTTGCAGAAGAAACACTAAGTTCCTCTACAAGCTGATCTCATTTTTACTAACTAAATCGTCGCCGTTTCCTTCTCCCGCTCAATCACTGCCAAACGTTCTGCCACTTCTTCCTCTGTTAAACCATGCTCTTTGATGTAGCGGTTTTCAGGGCTCGTGCGGCACTCGTCAGAGCAGCTTCTCATATACTTATGCTCGTTTTCTTCTGAGCAAAGGATTTTACGGTTACAAGGCGGGTGGGCACAGTTTACGTAGCGCTCACATGGCTCGCCGGTGTAGAAGTCTTTCCCTACCACGACATGCTCTGTCTGGTTGACAGGAACACCGATGCGCTCGTCGAATACGTAGAGCTGACCGTCCCATAGCTGACCTTTTACCTCGGGATCTTTACCGTAAGTTGCGATACCGCCGTGCAGCTGAGCCACATTTTCAAAGCCTTCTTTTACTAACCAGCCTGAGAATTTTTCACAGCGGATGCCGCCGGTACAATAAGTGATGATCTTCTTGCCGTCTAATTTATCTTTATTATCACGTACCCAGTTCGGAAGGTCACGGAAGTTTGTGATATCCGGTCTGATTGCGCCTCTGAAGTGACCAAGGTCATATTCATAGTCATTACGGGCATCAAGAAGGACCGTATCTTCATCCTGGATCTGTTCGAAGAAATCCTTCGGCTCAAGGTATTCACCTGTAAGCTCATTTGGATTCACGTCATCTTCAAGGCGAAGCGTCACAAGCTCTGGACGGTGCTTGACTTTAAGCTTCTTGAACGCATGACCGTCAGCTTCGTCAATCTTGAATACAGTGTCGTTGAAATAACGATCCTGTTTCATCGCTTCTATATACGCATCTGTCTGCTCGATCGTTCCTGAGCATGTTCCGTTGATTCCTTCAGCTGAAATCAGGATGCGCCCCTTCAGGCCAAGATCCTCACCCAGCTGCTTGTGCTGGGCAGTAACTTCCTCTGGGTTCTCAATATCTACATAGTTGTAATACAGTAGTACTCGATAATCTTTCATGTTTATTTCCACCTATCGATTTATATTTGCAAGATATAATCTTAGGATTCTGTTCCTTATTACTCTTACGATGTTCTATTATAACAAACTTTTATGAAATTGCATCATGTATAGGCGAGAAATGCTGGGGATTGTGAGGAAAAGGTGGTGGATATTGGGTGTGGTTGCGTTCGGAAACAGAGACAAGCTATTTCTGGTGAATTCATTTAATTTGTAAAGTTGGAATAGATTTGAAAGAATACATATAAGTTGAAAAATCCGAGGGGGTGCTTGAAGTATGACGAAAAAAGTCTTAATGCTTGGTTTACTTGTCATTCTCAGTCTATTGGCCGCAGGGTGCCAGGAAAAGCCTCAGCCTGATGACCGTCTTCAGGCGTACGCGGACCTGTGGAACAAGGGTGAGTTTGATGCCATGTACAGCGACTATGTGAGCGCTTCTACAAAAGAGGCATTCAAAAAAGAAGATTACGTTGCGAGATATGAGGATATCTATAAAGACCTGGAAGTCAAAGATGTAAAAGTAGACTTCAAGAAACCGGATAAAGAAAAGGATTGGGACAAACAAACGGAAGCAGCGTTCCCGATGACCATCTCTTTCCACACACTTGCTGGCGAAGTTTCTTATGAAAAAGAAGTCACGCTGACGAAAGAAAAGAAGGAAGACGAGGAGAACTGGTTCGTGGAATGGGATCCTTCGTTCATCCTGCCTGATATGGAAAAAGGGGACAAAGTCGGAGTGGACCGTATATCAGCTAAGCGAGGGGAAATTCTGGACCGGAATCAGCAGCCTCTAGCCATTAATGGGGAAGCGTTTGAACTGGGAATCGTCCCGAAGGAATTTAGTGAAAGTGATATGAGCAAGTTATCATCTTTGCTGGATCTTTCAGGGGTAGCGATTCAAAAGAAACTGGACGCGAACTGGGTAAAGCCTGACTATTTTGTCCCGATCAAAAAAATCGCCTTGAAAGCTCGTCCTCTCGCCCTTGAAGTCATCGAGCTTGACGGTCTCTACTCCAAACGGGTGCCGGCAAGGGAATATCCATACGGAGAAGCCACTGCTCACCTCACAGGCTATATCGGCAAGCTTACAGCAGAGATATTGGAAAATCTGAAAGACAAAGGCTATACGGCTCAGTCCCTGATGGGCTTAAGCGGGGCTGAGGAAGTGTACGAGGAACAACTGAGGGGGAAAGACGGACAGCGCATCTATCTGAAAAAAGAGGATTCAGAAGACACGATTACGATTGTGGAGCAGCCTGTCCAAGATGGTGAGACCATCACCCTGACGATCGACGCCGAGATGCAAAAGAAGATCTATGCACAAATGAAGGATGAGGCAGGGACGGCAGCAGCCCTTAATCCCCAAACAGGTGAGGCGTTGGCCCTTGTAAGCACGCCTGCCTACGATCCGAATGAATTCGTATTAGGGATCTCTTCTGAGTCGTATAAAAAGTTGGCGGATGACCCGAAGAAACCGATGCGGAACCGATTCCCGCTAGCCTATTCACCGGGATCGACGATGAAAAGCATCACTGCATCGATCGGACTGAAATCCGGGAAGCTTGACCCGAATAAGGTCTATGACATCAAAGGGAAGGCATGGAGAAAAGACGACTCCTGGGGCAATTATAAGGTAGTCCGAGTGTTTGACAACGATAGCAGGGTGGATTTGGAAAGCGCCCTGAAATTCTCCGACAATATTTATTTTGCCAGGGTTGGACTGGAGATGGGGTCAGACACGTTTATATCAGGATTGAAGGATTTTGGCTTTGGGGAAGACATTCCAATGTCATATCCAATCTACACATCCCAAGTGTCAAATGACGGGAAGATTTCCAAGGAAGTTCAATTGGCAGATTCATCCTTCGGTCAGGGAGAAGTGTTGATGAGCATCGTCCACCTCGCAAGTGCATACGGCGGCATCATCAATGATGGCGATATGATGAAGCCCCGTCTTCTGATGAATGAAGAGCAGGGAGTATGGAAGGAAGGGCTGCTGACGAAACAGCAAGCAGACATGATGAAGACGAATCTGCGCAAAGTCGTCACCGAAGGGATTGCCGGGAAAGCGAGTGTAGAGGGCAAAGCAATCGCCGGAAAGACCGGTACGGCTGAAATCAAGTCAGAGCAGGGAACGACAGGGACGGAAAATGGACTGTTTGTTTCTTACGATCAACAGGATCCGTCCATGGTGCTCGCCATGCTCCTTGAAGGTGTACAGGATGCCGGGGGAAGCACCCATACAGTACAAGTGACAAAGAAGTTTTATGAAGGCTGGAATTAAGTTTGTGGGAGGGGCGGATGCTCCTCTCTTTTTTTGTCATCAAGTTCCAACACGATGACGCTTTCAATCTGTGGTATGATTAACGGAATGACCAACAAAGCAGGAGTGAACAAAATGAACATTTTTCTAACAGGATCAACAGGTTTCCTGGGCGGGAAGCTGATTAAGAATCTTTTGCAACATACAATCAATGAAGTTTATATACTAGTGAGAAATGTAGAAAAGGCTGAAAGATTACGGGATTCCTTTGAAGCAGACGAACAAAGCAGGATCCATATTTTCCAAGGGGACATCACAATTCCAAACGCCGGTTTGAGCCATGACGACCAGGAATGGTTGACTGACAGGATCGATGCCTTCTATCATCTGGCGGCCCTTGTGAAATTCGATCAAGATCTGCGGGATGAACTATTTGCAGCAAACTACGACGGGACGAAGCATATACTGGCGCTTGCAGAGCGTCTGAATGTGAAGAAGTTCTATTATGTGAGTACGGCCTATACAGTAGGGAAACTGACACAAGGAGTCGAAGAACTGTATCCGGTGGACGGTGAATTCAATAATCCCTATGAAGAAAGCAAAGTGAAATCGGAGCATCTGGTGTTTTCATACCGAGACAAAATGGACGTATCCATTTTCCGTCCTGCCATCATCGTGGGGGATTCGAAAACGGGAGAAGCCGATTCCCAGTTCACCCTGTATGGATTCATGCGGGCACTTGCCGTCTTCAAGCGCAAGACAGCGAGACGCAAAGGCGATGCGCGTACCTACCGGCTGGTGGCAGCCAAGAACGGGACATCCAATCTCGTCCCGGTCGACTATGTCGCGGATATCCTGAGTCTCGCTCCTGAAAAAGCGGAAGCGGATAAAATCTATCATATCACCAACCCGAATCCACCTGAAAACATCGACCTGCTCAACATGCTGAAGGATGCCCTTCAATTCCAAAACCTGTCTGTCGTTGAAGATACCGATCAATACGAACTGGACGGGGAAGAAGTGAAGCTGAACAGCTTGATCGATGTGTTTAAAGTGTATCTGGCGGGTGCGTTGTCGTTTGATGACAGGAATACGCAAGAATTGATTGCGGGGACGGATGTTTCTCATTTGAATATGAAGAAAAAGACAGTGGAGATGATTATTCGCACAGGCTGTGAAGATGGAGAAAGAATTAGGGTTTAAAATGTATTTATTGTCTTTGTTCAACATTGTTGTTTCTTGTACAAGGTATTCCGCTCGAGGTATGGGGTGAGAATTCACTTTTCTTGATTACGCAATCCTACTAGCAACGAGAATATACTACATGCAAGAAACATACTTCGCATTAAAAAAATCCGAACAAATTCGTTTATCTTTGAGATATTTCGAATTTGTGTTCGGTTTTTTTATAATAAACAGCATTTAAAAGTTGGACAGAGTTAATTCTATATTCATGTTCACATTTTATGTATAAGTAATCGAGTAATATCCAATACTTACTAATATCCAATACTTACTAATATCATATCCTATTACATGAGAAGGATTTCTAGTAGTCTTAAAATATTCAATATTCTAACAAAACAGAGGTTTTGCTATGACAAATAATAAATTAAAACTTCAGCAGGTTTTACTAGAATGCCAACAGTTGCAGAATGAGAATAGGATGTTAAAAGCGTTATTAGATAAGCATAATATCCCTTATGAAGGGCAATCTCAGAATCAAATGCAAAGAAAAGAGAGACAACAAATTATCAAAGATCGTATTCGGCTTTTCTCCTCCTTATTTGTAGGTAGAAAAGATGTGTATGCCCTAAGGTGGGAATCTATCAAAAATGGAAATTCTGGATATACTCCAGCCTGTAAGCACGAATGGCACCCTACCCTATGTCAGAAACCACATATTAAATGCGGTCAATGTATGAATAAGGCTTATTTACCTATGACTGAAGAGGTTATATATAATCACTTAAGTGGGAAACAGACGGTTGGTATCTATCCTTTACAAAGTGATGACACTTGCTTTTTTCTAGCAGTTGACTTTGATAAGGGCAGTTGGCGACAGGATGTACAAGCATTTATTAAAGTTTGCAAATCTCATGACCTTCATGTAGCCCTTGAGCTTTCTCGATCAGGTAACGGAGCTCATGTTTGGCTCTTTTTTGAAGAGGCTATCAAAGCATCCCTTGCGAGGAAGCTTGGCTTCGAATTGTTGTCTAAGACAATGGAACAGCATTTTTCTCTTGGAATAGATTCCTTTGACAGGTTATTTCCGAACCAGGACATCTTACCGAAAGGTGGTCTGGGCAACCTTATTGCACTTCCTTTACAAGGAGAATCGAGGAAAAAGGGAAATAGTGTGTTTCTGGATGAAGAATTGATACCAATAGGAGATCAGTGGCAGTACTTAGCCAGCATAAGAAAAATTTCTTATAAAAAAATAAATAGCATTATAAAAAATCCCCAATCTGGTTTTAATGAAAATAAAATCTCCTCAGAAAGCAAACCGGCAGAGATTACTATTATTCTTAAAAATGGCCTATACATCGATAAAAATGTCGTCCCTTCATTTATCTTAAAGAAACTCATGGATATAGCAGTCTTTAATAATCCAGCATATTACAAAGCACAGGCCAAAAGGTTGTCGACGCATCATATACCAAGGGTTATCAATTGCGCAGATCAAACAGAAAAAGACCTTATTCTTCCAAGGGGGTGTTTGGAGGATGTTCTTGCAGTCTGTGAAGAGTCGGGAATCGGTTGCACAGTTAAAGATGAAACAATCGCCTCGACAAAGCTTGAATTAGAATTTAAAGGTACTCTATACCCGCAACAGAAAGAGGCCGTAGAAAAGTTAAGTCAATCCAATCATGGAGTGCTCTCAGCTACCACTGGTTTTGGGAAAACAGTGATTGGTGCAGCAATGATACATAAGAGAAAGGTGAACACCCTAGTCATCGTACATCGTAAACAGTTGATGAAACAATGGAAAACCAGTCTTTCATCCCTCTTCCATTGTGAAGAATCAGCCATTGGAGAAATCGGTGGAGGGAAAAACACGCCTAATGGATTAATCGATATTGCCACGATTCAGACGCTGGGATCCAATTCTGAAAAGGAAAATGTAATTCAAAGATACAGTCATATAATTGTGGATGAGTGTCATCATATATCGGCTTTGACATTTGAAAGAGTATTAAAAAAATCAAGTGCGAAACATGTTCTTGGGTTAACGGCAACACCTACTAGAAAAGACGGACTGCATCCTATCATGACGATGCAGTGCGGACCTATCCGTTATAAAGTCAGTGCCAAGCAACAGTCTAAGGTACATTCTTTCAATCACCTCCTCTGTCCTAGATTAATATCCGGGGGTAGCGAGAAGGCAACGAAAGCTACGATCCAAGAAATAATGAACACTTTACAAACGAATGAGACCCGAAATCTCCAAATCTTCAATGATGTATTGCATGCGCTGGAAGAAGGGAGAAGCCCAATCATCTTAACGGAGAGACAGAAGCATATAGATATACTGGTAGGAAAACTGCAAGGCTTTGCCAGAAATATTATTGTGCTAAAAGGAGGTCTGAAGAAAAAAGAGGAGCAGGCCAGATTAAAACAGTTAAAAGAGTTACCTGATACTGAAGAAAGAGTTATCATTGCAACCGGTAAGTACATTGGTGAGGGCTTTGACGACCCCCGATTGGATACACTTTTCTTGACAATGCCAATTTCGTGGAAAGGAACTCTACAGCAATATGTTGGAAGACTTCATCGCTCTTACCCATCTAAAATGGATGTAAAAGTCTATGATTATGTTGATCATCAAATTCCTGTACTTAAGAAAATGTATGAAAAAAGATTAGAGGGGTACCGATCATTAGGTTATAAAGTAGAGGGGAAAGAAAAGAAACAAGGTGAACAGATGAAGTTATTTTAAGTGGGGGAAGTAGATGGAAGTAAAACCATATATCCTTCTATCCATAAAATAATTCCGTATACATACGGTTTTGTCATCAGATATGGTAATATAAGAAAATGTAAAGACAGCAAACAAAGATCCCATTACATATAGTTAGGAGAATGTTCAATGAGTAAAACACTAATTTTTGGGCACAAAAACCCGGATACAGACACGATCACATCTGCACTCGTATATGCTGATTTAAAAACAAAAATCGGCATGGACGTTGAGCCTGTGCGCTTAGGCGAAGTGAACGGTGAAACACAATATGCCCTTGATTATTTCAAAGTGGATGCACCGCGTTTGGTGGAAAAGGTGGCAGCTGAGACGGATACGGTCATCCTTGTCGATCACAACGAGCGTCAGCAAAGCGCTGAGGATATCGAGGAAGTGCGTGTCCTTGAAGTCATCGATCACCACCGTATCGCGAACTTTGAAACGGCAGATCCCCTGTACTACCGTGCAGAGCCGGTTGGATGTACGGCAACGATCTTAAACAAGATTTACAAGGAAAAAGGGGTAGAAGTGACGAAGGAAATGGCTGGATTGATGCTTTCAGCGATCATCTCAGATTCCCTTCTGTTCAAATCTCCTACGTGTACGGATGAAGACGTAGCAGCAGCGAAGGAATTGGCTGAAATCGCAGGAGTGGATCCTGAAGTGTACGGCTTGGAGATGCTGAAAGCAGGCGCGAACATGAGCACGAAGTCAGTCGCTGAACTTGTGACACTGGATGCGAAAGAATTCTCAATGGGGAACGCCAAAGTGGAAGTCGCTCAAGTCAACGTGGTCGACATCAATGATGTATTCGGACGCCAGGCAGAGGTGGAAGCGGCGGTCGAAACGCTGATCAAGGAAAAAGGATTGGACCTTTTCCTATTGGTTGTAACCGACATCCTTGAGAACGACTCAACGGCACTTGCCCTTGGAAGCAAGGCAGCGGAAGTAGAAAAAGCCTTCAACGTGACGCTTGAAAACAATACGGCACTGTTAAAAGGTGTTGTATCACGTAAGAAACAAATCGTTCCTGTGTTGACGGATGCGATGAAATAATTGGAGTGGGAAGCAGTCTTTCGGGGCTGCTTTTTTTGTCGGGATGGTTTCATGTGTTTTATGGTAGTATAGTGATTGTATAATAATTCCATTTGGAGGGCGCACATGAGCTATCTTTTTCTATCACTACTATTATTGCTTGCCGTCTTCGCTTCTTCTCCGAAGGTCAAGGGGAAAATCGGTGAAGGAAAGGTAAGATACTTCTTAGGGAAGCTGGATCCCGAACGCTATGTTGTCGTGCATGATCTCCTCCTTCACGCAAGAGACGGGAGGACGACTCAAATTGATCACGTAGTCATTGGCGAAGCAGGAATCTTTGTTATTGAGACAAAGAATTACCGTGGCTGGATATTCGGAAGCGAACATAATAACAAATGGACACAGGTCCTCAACAGGCGAAAATCGTTCTTTCAAAATCCATTACATCAAAACTATGGTCATATCAAAGCAATTGAACAGATTATCGGAAGCAGCAGCATTCAGCCGGCATACTATTCCATCATTGCCTTCGATCCAAAAGCCACGATTAAGAAGATGGAGGTCACGTCTCCTCATGCCATCGTCACTTATTCAAATCAGGTGGTAAAGGAAATTGAAAGGCAAGAGGGCGGAAACCTGACAGCATTTCAAATCAAAGGGATCACTCAACTGCTCCAAAAGAGAAATATTGTTGAAAAAGGTGCCGGAAAAGAACATATCAAACGGGTCAGGTCAGATCAGCAAGAGAAAAAGATGAAAGTGAAAGCAGGCATTTGTCCGAAATGCGGGAATCCATTGGTCACACGCATTCGTAAAGATGGAAAAGGTTCATTTAAAGGGTGCAGCAGCTTTCCCCAATGCCGGTTCATTGCCTAGAAACATCATTCATTTCATGGTAGAAGGAGAAATACATCATGAATTTAAAAAAAATCCATCACATAGCCATTATCTGTTCGGATTACGGTGTATCGAAAGACTTTTATGTGAATAAACTCGGGTTTGAGGTGAAGCAGGAGATATATCGGGAAGAACGGGATTCTTATAAACTCGATCTCACTTTACAGGGTGAATACATCATCGAGCTCTTTTCTTTCCAGAATGCTCCTCCCCGACCGAGTTATCCAGAGGCACGAGGGTTGCGGCATCTGGCATTTGAAGTGGAGGATATTGTGGACTGCGTGGAACAATTACATGCAAAAGGGATTAAAACAGAGGATATCAGAATCGACCCTTATACGGAAAAACGCTTCACCTTTTTTGAAGATCCGGATGGACTGCCGTTGGAAATATACGAATATTAATGAAGGTCCGTCCCTCCAGAGGACTTTGCAAAAAAAAGAGCACTTCCCACCAGGAGAAGTGCCGTCAAAAGGTATTGTAATTTGTCGTTGGGTTTATTAAATCATATATCGAGATTTGGTGTAATGCCGGTGTCGGGGAAAGACAGGGGATGTTGACCGGTCTTATGAGAGATATCTCTTTCGTTTCCATATTATATAAATATATTAATATCTTCTGGCAGATAAAAAAAGGACGCTTCCCACCAGGGAGAAGCGCCGTCCAGAGGTATTGTAATTCATCGTTAAGTCTATTAAAACATAGATAGATGATGGCTGGATGTTGGGTATGATTCGATTTCAATCGAAAAAGAAAGGGTTTGCTCAGAAAATGACTTCTTTTTCTTCCCATTTATAAAGATATTAATATCCTTCAGAAAAAAAGAGCGCTTCCCACAAGGAGAAGCGCCATCAAAAGGTATTGTAATTTGTCGTTAAATCTATTAAAACATAGATTTAAAATGTATGTATTGTCGATTTGGGTCTGTTTAAGGTGATATTTGCACAGTTACATAAAAAAATCAGGTGAATTCTGATAAAATATTAAGATATTAATATTTTCGGTGGTGAAACAGTGGACTATTCGGTGATCGGGAAAAAGATTAAGGAATTAAGAAAGATTGTAGGTTTGACACAGGGAGAATTGGCGGAAGGGATATGCACACAAGCCCTGATCAGCAGAATAGAAAAGGGAGACATCGATCCGAGTGCAACCTATCTTTATCAAATCTCTAAGAAGCTCGGTGTAGACGTCAACTATTTCTTCGAGATCGGAACAACGCCCCGACTGGATTATATAAAAGAGGTAGAACGTCAATTGAAGAAGCTGAGAACAAGATTAAAATACGAGGAAATGCTGGAAATCGTCAGGACAGAAGAGAAGAACCCTTTATTCCTGAAAGATGGCAACAATCTTCAGCTGCTCTATTGGCATCGGGGAATCTATGTAAATGAAGTCGAGAAAGATAAAGATAAAGCACTGCGCATCCTGGAAGAAGCCCTATCCCTTACCTATAGTAAGAAAAAAGCGATGTCTGAGCGTGAAATGAATATTATGATTTCTACTGGAATACTTGAATTCAGCAGGAACTCACTTGACCGTGCATTAGAGATTTATGGGGTTGTATATGACGCTTTGACCTATCATGATCAACTGAATGACAAATCGATCAAAACGAGACTCCTATATAATATTGCAAGGGTCCTGACAAGAAAAGGTGAATACAGGGAATCCACCAGGCATTGTGAAGAAGGCATCCGCTGGATCATCCAGGAGGAAACCTTATACGGCCTTGCACAATTGAGTTATCATATGGGGTATAACCTTGAGCTCCAAGGGGAATATCAAACCGCCGTATCTTATTATGCAAAAGCTGAAGTGTTGTTTGAGATTCAATGCAACAACAAAATGACTACTTTTATAGAAGAAAAAAGGAATCAATTACAAGAGAAATTGGATTCCTCGATATAATACCTTTCACCAAATATTCACTGGAGAGGTGGTTACATGGATTACTCTGTCATAGGAAAGAAGATAAAGGAGCTTAGAAGGGCAGTCGGATTGACTCAGGGTGAGCTCGCTGAAGGGGTCTGCACCCAGGCGCTTGTCAGCAGGATTGAAAAAGGGGACATCTATCCAAGTGCAACGGCACTTTATCAAATTTCAAGGAAGCTCGGTGTCGACGTAAACTACTTCTTTGAAATCGGAACAACGCCACGATTGGACTATGTAAAAGAAGTCGAGCGGCAGTTAAGAAACTTTAGGGTGAAGATCCTGTATGAAGAAATGATGGATGTAGTAAAGGCCGAACAGAAAAACCCACTGTTCTTTAAAGATGAAACTAACCTTCAACTGCTCTATTGGCATAAAAGTATATACAAATATGAAATTGAAAATGACAAAGATGGGGGAATTGCCCTTTTGAAAGAAGCCCTCTCCCTTACTTGGAATAAAAAAAGGGCAATGACGGAACGTGAAATTGAAATCCTTATGACACTTGGTGTGTTCGAATATGGCAAAGGAAATATGGAAGAATCTTTAAAGATTTATAAAGAAGTAAGAACGACGCTGCAATCTAACATGCAGCTGAATGATAAATCTATCAAAACGAGAATTCTTTATAATATTGCCCGTACGCTAACGAGATTGGGAAAATACCAAGAATCTAACGAATATTGTGCCCAGGCGATAAAATGGTGTATAGAAGAAGAACACCTCTTTGGGCTTGGTGAGCTTTATTATCATACCGGGTACAACTATGAAATGGAAGGAAAGCTTGAAAAAGCCCTTCAATATATTGAAAAGTCCATCCTGATCTTTGGCATGTATGAAGATAATCGATACCAGTATCATCTTAATAAAAAGCAGGATGAAATATCTAAGAAGTTGAATAAAGTTAAGAATCAATAAGCTGCACCATTATACATGCTTGATTTTAAGTTCATACATCCACCCCGTCCCACATAAGCATATTTATAGGTGAGGGGTGTTCGTATGAGAAGGAAAAGCCCGGTTCCTCTAATAGCAGGTGCCATTGCCGTGATACTGATCCTGGTGGCTTTATTCATGTTGGTCGGAAGCACCCAGGAACCTGATACACCGGAAGAAGTGATCGGGGCATTTTATCACTATGAAAAAGACGGTGATTTCGGAAATGCGTGGGAGCTGTTTCATTCAGAGATGAAAAACAAATTCTCTAAGTCCTCTTATATCCAGACGAAAAATCATGTATTTATGGGACATATGGGAGTAGATACATTCAAGGTAGAAGTAGGCAAGGTCGAAAAGGAAAAAAACTTCACGTTCAACAGTGAAGGTCTTCGGTTCAAAAATGTCAGAAAGGCCGAGGTGAATCTGTATTTCGATAGCCAGTTCGGGAAATTGGTGGTGACCCAAACCTGTTATCTGGCCATGGAAAAGGGGAAATGGCGGGTACTGTGGGATTATCATTATTAACATAAAAAAATGAAGTGGATTTTTTGCAGATTTGGTTTTAGACGGGCGTTGCCGGGTAAAAAGAAACTAATCTTTTTATAAAGGAGGCAATACCAGTGCCACTACTCTATTTAAAAGCCCGTGAAGCCTATGAATTCGACGCGAAATCATCAGGAGCCCAAGTGACAAAGATGAGGGGAACACGCAAAATGAAGCCCGTTCCGTTTATGAAAAAAAGATAGGGCAGGGTGCCTGTGCCAAATGAATATCATATGAAATACTCAGTCTAATCATTTAGGCTGTTTTTTTTGTTTGAAAACAAACGGATAAACTTTGCACCCAGACACAGTCCATTCTTTCAAAATAAAAATCCGGACGAATTCGATCATCGAGTTCGTCCGGATTTCCGTTACTTTATGGACTAGATTCTGTCTATTCCAGATCCTCACCGATGATCCGTACTTCCCGCTCAAGCTCTACATCGAACTTTTCCTTCACGGTTTTTTGGACGTGTTCAATCAGCGAAATATAATCGGATGCTGTGGCATTGTCCTTATTCACGATGAAACCTGCGTGCTTCGTTGAGACTTCTGCTCCTCCGAAGTTTGTTCCCTGCAGTTCGCTATCCTGAATCAATTTACCGGCAAAGTAACCAGGCGGACGCTTAAAGACGCTTCCACAGGATGGATATTCAAGGGGCTGCTTGGATTCCCGTTTGTCCGTTAAATCATCCATCACCGCTTTGATCTCCTCGTAGCTACCAGGTTGCAGGCTGAAAGTCGCCTCCAGGACAATATCCCCTTTTTCGGAAATATTGCTGTGACGGTAATCAAGTTCCAATTCTGCGGCTGTGCGCTTAACCAGGTTTCCTTCGCGGTCGACAACGTGGCAATAATCAAGGACGTCCTTGATTTCCCCGCCATAGGCACCAGCATTCATGAACAGGGCACCACCGACTGTCCCTGGGATGCCACATGCGAATTCCAAACCTGATAATTTCTCAGCGAGGGCACGTCGTGATACATCAATGATGGCTGCACCACTTTGGGCGACGATCAGTTGATCGGTCGTTTTAATGTCTTTGAAGTTCTTCAGATGAAGGACAATCCCCCGGATTCCGCCATCTTTGACAATCAGGTTCGATCCGTTTCCTAACAGTGTAAACGGGACATCCACTTCATTGGAAAGCTTGACGATGTTTTGAACTTCTTCATAAGTAGTAGGGGTCAGGAAGAAATCTGCCTTTCCACCCAATTTCGTATACAAGTGGTCTCTTAACAGCTCGTCGCGTTTAATATTATCCGAGTGCATGACCTTTGATAATTCTTGGAACACTTTTTCTTTATTGTACATGCTATATCAGTCCTATAAATTAATTTTCGAATTCATATCAATATCTTACCTCCCCATTATATGACGAAAACCAATGAAAGTTAAATGGTTTCGGCTGGCAGAGGGGTTCGTGGGATAGAAACGCTGCTTTCATCCTGAATATAATGGACCTTTCTGGAACTGCAAGGTGAAAAAAGAATGTTTTCAACGATACAAAAGTAAGATAGGATAGTACTATCTAAATCCGCTATAACATCCATTCATCCACTAAACTACACAATTCTTCACCAACCGAAAGGAGGAAGCCAAGTGGCTCGTTTATACATATCATTGGTCGGCCTAAGTCTGATCTGGGGGATGTCATTTGTCTTTATCAAGTGGCTCGTGGACCCGGTGGGCGTATGGGGGACGGTCTTCCTGCGCTGTCTGGCAGGAGCCCTTGTGCTTCTTCCGATCTTCTTTATACAAAGGAAAAAAGGCGAAAGGAAGCCTTTACCCCTTGGAAAACTGACTGTCGTCGGGATTGGAAATGCCGCGCTCCCATGGACGCTCATTGCGTTAAGCGAAACAGCAATTAACAGCAATACGGCGTCGATCCTGAATGCAACGACGCCGATCTGGACGGGACTGATCGGTTTCCTCTTATTTTCCGTCGTATTGACCGGATTCCAGTGGATCGGCATCATTGTCGGTTTTATCGGCATCCTTGTCCTGATGAATTTCGAAGTGAGCGGCATCTTTTCCTCTGACTTCGTCGGGGTGGGAACGATGGTCCTTGCCACGATGAGCTATGCGTTCGCTTCCCAGTTTACGAAGAAATACCTGACAGGAACAAGCGTCGTCACCATCTCCACGTTCCAGCTGTTGATCGGGGCTTTTGCAGGGTTCATTGGGATGATGCTCACGAATCCAATTTCTGTCGGAGATGTCATGTCAGGAGAGGTCATCCTCGGTGTGCTCGGTTTAGGCTGTCTCGGTTCAGGTGTCGCGACGCTTCTGTACTTTTATATCATGACAAAAGGAAGTCCGGAATTTGCGTCCACCGTTACTTATTTGATACCGGGTACGGCCATGATCTGGGGTTTCTTGCTTCTTCAGGAGCCGGTAACGCACAATCTCCTGCTTGGCCTGGTGATCATCTTTGTCGGCGTATTTCTTTCTTCCAGAAAATCTAAGAAGGTGCTTACCTCTTTGCCGGCAGGGACGAGGTAGTGATTTAAACAAACGTTTGATTAGCACGTCTGACTCTTTGTGTATCAAGGGGTTAGTAGGCTAAACAAACGTTTATTTTATTTCAGAGGCTTTTACAAATTACACTATCTCAATGAAAGGAATCTACGTCAGCACATCACTCTGTGCCAATTACTTTCCAAAAATACTTGTATTTAGTATAGTGATATTAGCAGAATATTTAAAATTCATACCCGTGTGTATATTGATTGGTTTTAACATCTACACCGCATTTTCTAATCATGATTAAAATGGTATATGTACCAATTTTATGTAGTTTGTAAATTTATTACTATCCACTCTTGCTTTATCGTAAAATGTTGAATGTCTATAGTAAAAGTGAGGATAAAAATGAATAAATATACATAAAATGGTATTTATTCCCTGTGGTCGATGTGAATAAGCGTCTTTTTACATTGATTCCTTTTCCCCAGAAACTTGCACGACATGAACATTTTGCCACACCACACCTGCTTTAAGAAAACATTGGGTTATTGAAAAGTATCCGAATAGAAAATCTAAAACTATTTACAGATCGGGGTTGATAGAATTGAGGATTGAAAAATTGAATGATGTCATTTATTTAGCACCTGAAGTCTATCTTGAGCAAGAGCGTGATCCTGATAGTGTCGATCCTTTTAGTCACATTCCTATCGGAAGGACCTGCAAAGTAAATCCGGGAACAGTTAATGAGGAAGCTTTATGGCTGTAAAGATGAAGTTTCTTCAAGACATTCAGGAGGCTTATGCAAAATTGGCAGAATTGACGATGTTCATCGTGGATCGGGAAGGGAATTTGATAACCGATGTCACATATCGAGAAGGGTATTCTAAAATGGATTTATCCAGCGATAGGGCACGAGAAAGCTTCGCCCGTGTGTTGGAGCCGTTAGGTGCGATGAAGACAACGATGCTGCTGAATTCAGAATCAGGCGCCAAGTATATCCTTTCTCCAATTTATATACATGACACACTCATTTATTATTTGTTTGCCGGGTATATTTTAGAAACATCTTCACGGAGTTTTGTGCAACAGCGGGTAAAGAAGTTCATGGGAAATCCTGCAGATGTTTTATCCGCCCTTGATGCCACTCCAGAGTGTACAGAAGGAGAGAAGCTGGAAAAGATTGAACTGGTCAAGAAGTGTTCCGGTATGCTGACCGAGTATTTAACGTTACATGATGATAAGGCAAGAACGAACAAAAAGCTTACCGTCATTCAGCAAAGTCTTGAATTGACAAGGCGTGATGGGGTTTTATCCAACTCATTGATGGAGGATATTCTCTCAACGAACAATCAATTTGATTTTATCGGGCTTGCACTGGAGAGCAAGGATGGAAACGGGTATGCAGTGGATTTTATTGAAGGCGAACGTACCGACAGATTGAGAGGTCACACCTTTTTGCTCGGTGAAGGGTTTCTTGGACATACCGTTGCCATTGAACAGTTCCAACATTGGAAGAACGCAGGTATGGATCCGAGAATCCACTTCTTTGCTTCAATCGGTATGGATATCAAAAGTTTGTTCTGTATACCGATCTATGGTGACCACAATGTGAAAGGCGTATATTTCGGGGGCACCTATCATCAAGAACTTACTGAACAAGATACACGGGAACATGCTTACCTTAAATCTGCAATCATCAGCATCCTCATCACAACAAAAACGTTAAGGGCAGATCTTCAGAATCACTTGATGGAATTATCTACATTCAACGAGACCTTTAAGGTCATTACGTCTGTGGAGGATATCAAACGGGTCCTTTATATATTGGTGGATATAAGCTTGAATGTCGTGCGGGGACCATTTTCGTGTATAGTATTGATGCCTGATCAGAAACATTCGAATGTAGAGATTGTCTCAAGAGGGCTTTCAACAGATCAGATCAATGAATACGGGATGGATGTCATCCGAAGAATGTCCGCACAGAGAACTGAGACCATTGATCCGGCCAATCCGACGGTTCATCAGACCGAATGGGGGACAAAGGTTCTGGAGTTCCCATTGATCTTTAATGACGATTTACAAGGGATCTTATGTGTAGGATGTTATCCTGGGAATCCCCCGGAAAATTATCAATCATTTTTATCCAGTCTTGCAGTAGCAGGCAGCATTTCCATGCATCTTCACCGAAATAAGACAACCTCTTTGCCATCTGGGCAAATGATGGAGGTTTTAACGAATATATTGGCTACAGTCGGTCCTGAGAAATATGAGCGTTCTTTAAGGGTAAGGGATATTGTTGAAAGTTTTACAAAACGCTTTTATCAACATGACGCAGATGTTCTTGTTCAGGCGAGTTTGTTAGTGGAATATGATGAAATGGTGATTGATGAGCTAATGAAAGACTCTTCCGTCAAGAGAGTGTTGAAGGAATTTCATCAATGGAATGATAAAGGAAAAGACATATTCATCCAGGGTGAAATCCTTGTCATTTGTCACTATTTTGTTCAACAGGGTGAAGACATCAAGGCTATTGAAGACTTCAAGACATTCTCACCCCTATTAAGGGAGCAGTTCATCGATTATGTCCATCATCAACATATTATAGAAAGTGAAATTTCAATAGCCAGTGTGAAAGAGAGTGGAAGTATGGAAGTTGATAGAATCGACATCAATGGGTTGAAGGATATGACTCAGTTATCTAATAGAGAAATAGACGTATTGAATCTTGTGTTGAAGGGCTGCAGTAATCTTGAAATAGCCTCTGAATTATATATTAGTGATCATACAGTAAAGAATCACATGACAAAGATTCTGCAAAAGCTTGGTGTTGCCGACCGTTCCCAGGCCATCGCAAAAGTATATAAGCTGGGATATTTTCCTATTGAATCATAATCTTCCGGACTATTTATTCATTCCTATATTTTATGAAAAGAATGATCAAGCCAAGAATGCTGTTTAACAGTATTCTTGGCTTTTTTATTATAGGGAAGGCAACAGCTCGCACCTTCACATTAACCACGTATGGTCCTGCCAAATATATTAATAGGAGTCAGCTCCTATTTTATCCTTTTTGTTCCTAATTTAAAAGTGTTTTTTACAATAATATGGAAATCTTTGCGTGTTCATTCATTCGTATTGATGGTTTAAGCAGGGGTTTCGATTCAAAGATGCTATTCCTTATGTGAAAAATGCGAAAATCCTGATAAATCTCTGTATCTGTTTTTATATGGAAAATAAGACTTGAAGGTGATATACGAAACTTCTACATTAAGTGACAATAGAAATAAGAAATGAGTGACTTCCATCTGAAAGGAAAATATATATGAAAAGTCATGCGATTCAATGATACTTTCAAAGGAAATGCTAACTGCTCAGCTGATTCTATTATTTGTGAGATTCAACCGCATACCCCTTAGGGAATTGGAGGACAAAATTCTTCAAATTTCTGATGAACAGGTAAACCTTCTTGAACCACTTTTGGCCCTAGACTTCATCACGGGAAATCCACCATATTCTTTCTATCAATATAAAAAACCGGATGAAACAGTCATCGCTGCGGGGAAAAGAATACAGGAATAATGTCTTTAGCTGTGTAGCTTATTTTATGACGCTGCTATTCGGAGGGATAAAGATGAAAAACTTTATAACGATTCAAAGAGGGGAAAATAGTGAAAAAATAAATAAAAATCATCTGTATGAAAAATTATTCGGACACTTCCCCGATGCTTTATTTCTCCTTGATCAAGAAGGCTATTTTATTGACGTGAATAAGGGTCTTGAGGAACTCACAGGCGTTCCTCAGGATCAATTAATATATTCCCACTTCTCTACTTATGTACATGAGGATGATTTGCCGCTTGTAAAGGAATATTTTCAAGGGGCGTTGAAGGGGGAGGTTCAGAACCGGGATTTCAGGGTGGTCAAGCATGATGGCTCCATCCGTTATGTTTCCGTGACGGTCGGGGCAGCGATGCATGATGCTACATTGATCGGGGCATTCGGAACGGCCAAGGATAGGACAGAGAAAAAGGAACTGGAAAGAATCATTGAAAATACCAACGCTAGATTCGAATCCCTCATTCAGCATTCTGCTGATGTAATCGCTGTGTTAGATGGAAATGGCATCATCACCTATGAAAGTCCGTCCATTTCAAATGTTTTAGGATACGAAGCAGATCAAGTCATCGGCACAAGCTGTTTTGATTATATGGTGGATGAAGATGCCATGATTGCAAAGAGTTTGATGATGAAAGTGCTGCACAGTCCGAATGAGACGATCATACATGATTTTCAGATGAAAGCGATCGACGGACGGGTCGTGCACTGTGAAGCGTATATCACGAACCTATTGAACGACAAAAACGTGAACGGTGTGGTCGTCAATTACCGTGATATCACAGAACGGAAGAAATATGAACAGGACATCATGCACAGGGCTTATCATGATTATTTAACCGGATTGCCCAATCGATATAAGCTTGAAAGTGTACTTCAAGCTGAAATAGAAAAGAATGAAAAATTAACGGTCTTATTCTTAGACCTTGATCGTTTCAAAATTGTGAATGACAGTATGGGGCATCAAATCGGGGATCTTCTTCTCCAGGAAGTGTCAAAGCGTTTGAAAGCTGTGATTGGTGAGGATGGACATCTTTTCAGGCACAGCGGCGACGAATTCATCATGATCATACCAGAAGCTGACTACAACATGGCAGAAGCTACCGCGAGATCGATTAAAGATGCGATGGCCAAGCCGTTTTTTGTTAGCCATTATGAAATTTTCTGCTCAATGAGTATCGGGATCAGCCTTTACCCGGAAGACGGTCAGACGGGAAATGAATTGATTAAGCATGCTGATTATGCCATGTATCAGGCAAAGAAAAGTGGAAATAAGGAAATTCACTTCTTTTCTACTTCTGAATTAAACGAGAATGTAAATCCATTGAAAATGGAAATTGAACTTCACAAAGCACTTGAACGGAAGGAACTCACCCTTTACTACCAGCCTAAAATTAATCTTAAAACAGGTAAGGTGACCGGTTTTGAAGCATTGGTAAGATGGCTTCATCCTGAATGGGGGATGGTTTCACCCGGGACTTTCATCCCCATTGCTGAAGATTCGGGACTCATCATCCCGATCGGCGAATGGGTCCTATATGAAGCATGCAGTCAGAACGTGAGATGGCATGAACAGGGGTTGGAAACAACGGTTTCAGTCAACTTGTCACCTCGCCAGTTCTCGCAGACAAACCTGGTGAAAATGGTGAAAGATGTACTGAAAGACACAGGGTTGCCTGCGAAGTGCCTGGAGTTGGAAGTGACTGAAAGTATGACCGCAGACTTAGACCGTGCGATTGAGACCCTCCAAGAATTGAAAAAAATCGGGGTAAGAATCAGCATCGATGACTTTGGGACTGGCTTCAGCTCTCTGAATTACCTCAAACGATTCCCTGTAGATACGTTGAAAATCGATCAATCTTTCGTGAAAGAGCTTTATCATCACCCTAACGATGAAACGATTGTGAAAATGATCATTTCCATGGCCCATCATCTCAACTTAACTGTAGTGGCAGAGGGGATTGAGACGCAGGAGCAGCTTGTATTCCTGCAACAGCATTTGTGTGATGAAGGGCAGGGTTTCTTATTCTGCAGGCCCCTTCCCCCTGAACAGCTCCAGGTTGAAATTGCTGAAATACAGAAAACTGTAGGGAAAGACGGAATTTCACAAGAATTGAATGAGCGGATGTGGGCTGAAGAACTTGTTCATGCAGCAAGAAGGGATTTACAGGAGACGATTCGTCTGCAGCAAGGATTGACCTTGAAGTATAAGAAAGTAGGTGGACGCTTCGTCCATACTTTCTGTGAAGGGGAACTGCTTTACAAATTCGGGATGAACCCTTCACAAATCATTGGAAAAGACTTATTCGACATCCTCACCAAAGAGGAAGCTGCGAGAAAGCACACCTACTATGAAAGAGCGTGGGAAGGGGAAGACAATGTTTCTTATGAAGGAAGCATCAACGGGGTCCCTTATATGGCAAGGCTAGGCGCGGTTAAAAAAGGCGGGATGATAGAAGAAGTCATATGCTCGTGTATCGATATGACAGAACAGAAGAGAGTGGAGAAGGCCCTTGGTGACAGTGAACAGAAGTATAGGCTGATTGCTGAGAATATGTCGGACTTAATCAGCATCATTGATGCCGAGGGGAACTTGCTGTACGCATCCCCGTCCCATGAAGCGGTACTCGGATATAAAGAAGGCAGATACTCAGAAAATCTGAACGTCCTGCAATACATCCATCCAGAAGATGAAGCAGTCGTGATCCAAACTTTGAAATATATGATTAACAATAAAAAACCCCTCGAGATTGAATTCCGCTATAAACATGTGAACGGTGAATGGATGTTTTTAGAGACTTCTGCGACACCCATCCTGGGAAAAGACGGGGAAGTGGAACAAATCATCGCGGTCGGCCGTGATATGACAGAAAAGAAAAGAGCGGAAAAGCTCCTGTGGAACACTGAGAAATTGGCACTGGTCGGGGAATTCGCTGCAGGGGTTGCACATGAAATAAGAACACCGTTAACGACGATAAAAGGATTCATCCAGCTTTTTGAACAAGGAGAGCTGAATGATGAATACTTTACATTCATATACGAGGAGTTTGAACGGATGGAAGAGATTGTTTCTGAATTCCTGACATTGGCGAAACAAAAGCCCGTCCAATTGCAACAAACAGCTCCCGGCAAGTTGATCGAAGAGGTGCTTAACTTTATGTCAGCGGTAGCCCGCTTAAAAAATGTCCGGTTATCTTCAACGATTGATAAAGAAATAGGTCCCATCCACTGTGATATCAACCTCATGAAACAAGTATTGATTCATTTATTAAGAAACAGTATCGAAGCTACGCCTGATGGGGGAGTGATCGACGTCTTTGCGAAAGAAACCAAGGGGTATGTGATATTCAGGGTCGAAGATAATGGAATCGGAATAAGCAAAGAGCGGATAAAAAAGCTCGGAGAACCATTTTACAGCAACACGGAAAAAGGGACGGGCCTCGGATTGATGCTTTGCTTCCGTGTCATCCAGCAGCATAACGGATCAATCAAAATCGAAAGTGAAGAGAACCAGGGTACAACGGTTGAAGTTATATTGCCTAAGAGACCCTTCACGTTAAGTGAGAATGGATGAATCCTGGATGTATATACAAACTATAAGGGGTACATGTCCATGTTATATAAACGAGAGGAAGCTTATCGCTATACATTTCCACAGCCGGTTCCCTGTAGGTTCTCGATCATAAGTGTGGGCCAACTCAGGGCCAGGACGAGCAAGGGAAAAGGTGAATTGATCGACATCAGTCCAAATGGCTGCAGGTTCAGCGCCGATTTTTCAATCCCTGTAGAAAAGAAGGTACTCGTGCAGTTGGAAATGAGGATACATGAAGCCCTCCTGGTGGTAAACGGGGTGCTCGTGTGGAGCAGATCAAACGGAATCACACGATTTTATGGAGTCGAATTTGTGAAAAATGATCAATTAAAGACATTGATTACAGAAGAAGTGAAACAGGTTGTAAAAGCAAACGAACGGAACAAATGATGAAGGACACCTTCGATAATGGCAAACTTATTGAAAAATAAGGACGCAAAGCTACGGGTCTAAGGCATGAGCTACGATCGCCGGGTTACCGAAAAGGATTGGAATGTATGAAGAGGGGAGCGATAAAGCTGCCTTTATTCAAGCAGACCCACCAATCTTTTTGGTGGGTCTTTTTGCTTACTTGAAAACATGATTAATAAGGAGGAATGAAGGATGACGGTTGAAACACGAACTGGCGCATTGGAAGATCATATCAAAGCAATATTGGAATTAGTAGGTGAAGATACAGAGCGGGAAGGTCTTATTGAAACACCCAGGCGTGTAGCAAAAATGTATAGGGAAGTATTTGAAGGAGTGGGGGTCGATCCGGAAGTGGCGCTGACCACTACATTTGAGGAAGCGTATGAAGGGATGGTTGTGGTCAAGGATATTACATACTACACCTTTTGTGAGCATCACCTGATTCCGTTCTTTGGAAAAGCCCATATCGGCTATATTCCGGATGGAAGAGTTGTCGGTTTAAGTAAGTTTGCGAGACTCGTAGAACTGGTGTCCAAACGTCCGCAAGTCCAAGAGCGGATGACCCGTCAGATGGCTGAAGCGATCATGAACGTCCTCGAGCCGCAAGGAGTCATTGTCAGTGTGGAAGGTCAGCATTTATGCATGTGTGCCCGTGGGGTAAAGAAGCCCGGGAGTGGGACGGTCACGACAATCAAGAAGGGTTCTTTTAAAGAAAATGATGCCCTTGTAACGGAATTTGAACGGGCATTGGCGAGAGACTAAGAGGAGGGATTGCATGCTTTATCTATCCAGGAAGTTATACTTTTCCGCTCTTCACATGTACAGGATCGAAGAGTGGAGCGAAGAAGAAAATCAGCGAGTATTCGGGCCTTGCAGCAATCCGAGCGGCCACGGTCATGATTATACGCTTGAAGTCATGGTGAAAGGTAAGCTGAACCGTGAGTCGGGAATCGTCGTTAATATTACAGACATAGACAAAGTCGTGAAATCATTTGTTTCAGAACAAATGGATGGAAAGTTCTTAAACAAAGAAAATGATCATTTCACGGAAAACATCCCGACCACTGAAAATATTGTCTCATTCATATGGGACTCATTGGATGGAAAAATAGACAATTGCCAACTTCATAAAATCCGCTTGCATGAAAACAACTTTTTATATGCTGAAAAGGAGGAAGGATCGATGGTCCGCTTAACCCGAAAGTATCATTTCTGTACTGCCCACCGGCTGCACAGTGAGCAATTGAGCAATGAGGAAAACCTGGCCATATTCGGGAAATGCAATAACCCGTTTGGACATGGACATAACTATTACCTTGAAGTGACGGTGCATGGCACGCCGGACCCGGTAACGGGGATGATCGCCAGTCTCTCAGAAATGGACGAAATCGTAGAACAAGAAATCATGAAAAAATTTGACCATAAGCATTTAAATTTAGATACGGAAGAATTTAAACATATCAACCCTACATCGGAAAATGTCGCAGTGGTGATATGGGAACTCCTGTCTTCGAAACTATCAAACCTCTTTAAAATCGGATTATACGAGACAGAAAAGAACTATTTCGAGTACTGCGGGGAAGAGGATGTGCGACATGGGGCATAGTGGAAGATTAACCGGTAAAACGGTCATGATCACGGGAGCGAGTAAAGGAATCGGTTATGAAACGGCATCACTCCTTAAGGAAGAAGGAGCTAACCTCGTGCTTGGAAGCAGGAGCATGAAAGAAAACTTGAATGAACGTGTACTCGAATATCCCCTTGATGTATCAAATGAACAATCTGTAAAGGATTTTACAGAAAAAGCGGTGGAGCAGTTTGGCACCATCGATATTTTGATCAACAACGCGGGGGTTGGAGTATTCGGGAGTGTATTGGATACAGACGTTGAGGACTTTGATCACATGATATCCACAAATTTACGGGGAGCTTTTCTGCTATCTAAATATGTGGGGAGGATCATGACCGAGAAAAGAAAAGGACATATCCTCAACCTGGTTTCAATCGCTGGTACGTCTGCTTTGCCTGGATGTGGAGGGTACTCGGCTTCTAAATTCGGTCTTCTCGGGTTAACCAAAGTGATGCAGGCAGAACTCCGTCAAGAAGGCGTACAGGTGACAGCCGTCATACCGGGCGCTGTCAGCAGCAGCTTCTGGGAAAAGATCGACCCGAAACCGGATATGAGTGCAATGATTCCAGCAGACGTTATCGCCAAGCATCTACTCTCTTTACTGACGCAGCCAGAGGGAGCATATGTCGACGAAATAACGATCATGCCGCCGCTTGGCATTTTATAGGGGGATATAACATTGAGGCGTCTATTTAAGAACGTATTTAAAGACACTTCACTCGATGATCAGCAACCGGCCTTACCCCCGGACATGACCTACAAAGACCTTCAATACAGAACAAAGAGGGGGTTTCTTGCGAAAAAATTAACTGAGTACGCAGGGATGGGAGCGATGGAAGGCGACGACTTATTTTATCGATCCATCTCAATGGACAGCGAAGCAGAAAGAAACGGAGAGTACGGGTTCTTTCTCGAAATAAGCGAACAGATGCTTGAATGGGCTGATGAAGGAAGTGACCTTCGAGAAGAAATCCATCGATTGACCATAAGGCCCGAAATACAAAATGCCATGCTGAAAGCGTATGAAATGTTTAAGGAAGAATTGTTCTCTGAAAGGAAGAGCTCGGAGCCGGTTGAGAACGCTCTTTCGTTAGAAGATGAGAAGTGGAAGGTATACAGGGACGTCATCCTCGCTTCCACCCAGGGAAAGCTTCTTCTCCTGTTGGAAAAGGAACTGACCGGATATAAACAGGGGCGTATACTGGCAGAAGGAACGATCCACATATTCTCCGACATACCGAGATGCAGAAAGCTCGCCCAGCAGACGCTTGAGGAAATGGGCTACAGCAACGCTTCGATCATGAGCTGGCTCCTTGTCCTGTCAGAAGCGATCACCAATACGATCAAGCATGGTGAAGAAGGAAAGATGACATTGATCGAGGATGAAGATCAGAATGAAATCCGCTTTATGATAGAAGACAAAGGACCGGGCTTTCCCCTTGAAGACCTGCCAAAAGCAACTCTGCTGGCAGGCTATTCCACTAAAAAATCGCTCGGACAGGGATTTACGTTGATGATGAAAATATCGAAGCAGGTTTGTTTGTATAGTAGCACAAAAGGCTCGACCATCATTCTGTCCTTCAATCGTGAAGGCCATAAAGGAAAGATTAATCAAACGGGTTAAAAGGAAGAACCGTAAACGTATACAAAGGTTTCAAACTCAAATGCTGGTTACCGAAATCAATCATCTCTCACTTGCTCAAAAGCAAACAGCATAAATAAAAATGAAAAGGAGATAAAGTATGATTCCTATGGATCCTAAAACCATCTCAAAAAATATTGATCGGACATTAAAAACCGCCAAGCTGTTTGATGTCTTCTGGGAAAGGTGGCTGGTGCACGGGGTAGATCATGATGACGTATCAAATGCCCGTCTTCATATGGATTCAGCAAAAGAGTGGAAGAATACATGGGAACGCCTTGCTGAAGAAAAGATGAATACAGGGAAAGGTCATGAAACAAGACTTGATTACCCAGCGGCAGAAACAGCGTATAAACAAGCATCCCTTTACTACTATTTGAACTATTGGCTGGACCCGATGCATTCTCCAGAAAAGGCCGGTTGGTATAAGAAATGCCAGCAAGCGATGAAACAAGCTGATTCAATATCGAACATCCCAACCATATATAAGGAGATCGTCCTTCCCGATCACAGTATCTGTTCAGGAAGAATACGTCTTCCCGATGATCCGGTCGGCGTCATCATCTCGGTTAACCCGATAGATTCTTCTAAAGAAGAACTTTATCAATATGAAATGGATTTTGCGGAAAAAGGGTTCATTACTTTGAGCTTTGACGGTCCAGGTCAGGGCGATACATTTTTATCCAACGGGGTGATCGGAACACGGCAAAATTGGGCGTACTTTATAGACCGGTTGATTGACTATGCCGAAGAAACGTATGGCGAGTTCCCTCTGTATTTATTCGGGACAAGCATGGCTGCCTCTTGGGTCCTGTACGGGAGTTCCAATCGAAAGGTGTCTAAAGCGGTGGCGGTGAGTCCGGCAGTCGAAATCGACAGAATGAATATACCAGCATATTTCCTTCAAAGGATGAAATGTTCATGTGTATACGATATGAAAAGTGAAGAAGAAACTGAAAGACTTTTTCCGAGATTTGATACGATACAATATCATTCCCCTTTGCTGGTATTTCACGGGAATAAAGATACGATGATCTCCGATGGGGAGATGCACCGGTTGTTCAATCGTATTTCCTCAGAGAAATACTTAATAGAGTTCGAGGATCAAGGGCATGTATGCAACCATAAATTAGAGGAGATTCGCCAGATTTCCATGGCGTGGTTTTCAGGAGAGTTGAAAATGAAAGAGGAACTGACATATGAAAGGGAATAATGTGACTTTAAGAAAACAATTTTTATTAAGGGTATTATCCATTTTGGTAGTGATAGCAGTCATTTCAGGATTTACCCAGCTTTATTTCATGAAGAAACAAATCGTCAATCAAACAAACGAACAGGCTGAAGCTGTGGCCAATACAGTGAAACGGGGCTTAGAACAAACAGAGCTTGCGACAGAGACCATTGAACATCAAATCGATCTGAAACTGGTTGCTCATATGAAGCACATCGCCACACAATTAAAAGAGAAAAGTGCAGATGAGATTACCAAAGAGGAATTGATAGACATCCGTGACCAATTGGGGCTGTCCGGCATTTCCATCTTTAAAGAAGCACCATCAAAAGATGATTATATCGCGGTACAATCAACCGAAGAACAAGAAATCGGATTCAGCTTCAAGAAATTCGGATATTATGAAGCCGGAAAACGATTGGTGAGCGGTGAAGTGCCTGAAGTTCCAGGCGCTACGTTTACGGATCAATACACACTTGTACTCCCCATTGCCCAGGCAGGTTCTGGTATAGAACAATCCGGATTTTATAAATTTGCTTATTACCATGTTGAAGGTACCGACTTTACGATCAACCCTTTCATAGAAGCAAACGAAGTCTATGAATATATGAAGAATGTCGGACCGGAAACCGAAATCAAACAGCTTGTAAAAGAAAGTGACATTGTAGAAGAAATCGGTGTGTTGAACCCTAAAGTGTTCGCTGATCCTTCGCTCGAAAAACAGATCTATCCTCCCGTGAAGAAGATCGAAGCGGGAACCTTTCGCTACGGTACGCCAAAAGATGAAGAAATGGTAGCAGATTCGAATCCTGTCACAATATCTTATATCGAAAAAGTGAAAGGGGAAAAACGCTACAAAATGTTCATCCCAATCGATGACAACCGAACCATTTACCTTTCACTCGACTATGAAAAGATGAGTGGCCCCCTCTACCGGCATTCAATCATCCTGATCATTTCTGGATTGGCATCACTCATCGTATTGTTCTTACTGACAGCGAGATTCTTCAACCGCATTTATGAAAATTTGCAGCACATCAAAAATCAAATCACTTCCTTGGAAGAAGGGGATTTGACGGTGAAAAGCGATATCAAAGACGGCAGTGAGCTCGAGCTTCTGTCGCAAAGCACAAACCGGATGGTGGACAAATTAAATCAGCTCGTTGCAGAAACCCATAAACAGGCAACAAAGGCCCAGCGGTTATCGATTTTACTCGAAGCGGAGGCGTCTGACTCCGTAGAAAAAATGTACACTCTGTCAACAGAAGCCACGATCAAAGCGAGAGAACAGCTGAATGAGTTCACGGCTTTTTTAGAAGATATTACAGAATCGATGAAGGGATACCCTGAGACTGGAAGCAGTGAAAAGATCCTTTCCCGGGTGGAAGCCTTGAAAGAAATTGCCCATGAACGCACTGCTGCCACAACAGACACGACGATTACATTGTCGGATCTGATTCAGTCCCTGCACGGGCAGGCAAGGGAACTGTCGGACATATCAAACAGATTAATCAAGTATATGGAGAAATTTACATTGTAAGGAAGCGATGCATATGGAAGAGTTGATGGTGAAAAAAGAATGGAAGGGTAAGACACTCATTTTGGAACTTCACGGGATTCTTGATATCTCTACGACAGGTTCCATTGAGCCGTACCTCGAGGATCTGGAAGACGTGAATGCTTTGGTGTTCGATTTCAGCGGATTGACGTTCATTGATTCAACCGGAATCGGTTCCATCATGAATGCCATCTACTTGTCGAATGAAAAACACTTCAAGCTTCAGCTTCAAGGCGTGAACGAAATGACGCATCAAGTATTTGAAATCGTGGGCTTGTATCAGATTTTGGATGCCTTGCAAGGGGAGGTCATCTAATTGTATAGAAATCGACTCTCGGTACCTCACGAGAAAGAAAATGAAAGCACAGAAGAGAGAAGCTTACAGCGTGAAATCAATCTGGCGAGGAACATTCAGTCCACCCTCTTGAATGGGGAAATACCGTCGTTTCAAGGTGGGGAAGTCGTTGGATCCTCTCTCCCTGCACGGCTCATAGGCGGCGACTATTACGACTTTTACCCGTTGATGAATGGAAAGATCCGCATCGTGATAGGCGATGTGATGGGAAAGGGCATCCCTGCCGCCATGCTTATGATTTTAACCAGGGGTGCTTTCAGGAGTGCTGCTGAAAGTACGCAGGGTCCAGGCGATAACCTGAACGCAATGAATCAAGCGATATACAAAGATTTGAGGGCGCTGAAGTCATTTGTCACTTTATTCTGTGCTGACTGGGATCCGGATACAGGAATACTCACATACGCAAATGCCGGCCATAACATCCCTCTCCGGGTGAATGGAAAGACGAAGGAAGTAACAGGTCTGCCGAAAACAAACGGCATCATGGTGGGTGGGCTTCCGAACCAGGTATACCAGGAAGAAACGATCAAGCTCAATGAAAATGACACGATCTTTTTCTATACAGACGGGATCGTGGAGGCGCAAAATGAGCAAAAGGAACAATACAAGCTCGAACGGTTAGTAGAGACCCTCTCCAATAACCAGCATAGGGCTGTCGGAGACTTGGAAAAATGCGTCATGGACTCGATTCAACACTTTACCGAGGGAGCTCCGCAAAAAGATGACATTACCATGGTGATTCTGAAAGTCACAGAGGAAACATCCAATATCTCTAGTTTGAATGCACCTGTTCTAAATATATAAGGTGGGAGGATGATTGATATGCCAAAGGTTGTTTCAAAGGGCAGAGATGTTAACGAAGCAATTACCATCGGTCTTCAACTGTTGGATGCCACAAAGAAGGAGGTAGATATTGAAATCCTTCAACAGGAATCCAGAGGTTTTATGGGAATAAGGGGGAAGCAGGCGGTTGTGAAATTAACGAAGCTGGAAAGAGAAACGTCTGCAAGTAATCACCGTGCTGCCAGCCCCGATCTTTTTGACGCATTTGAGAGATATATAGACGAAGAGGAACATAAAGAAGAGTATGTTTCAGATCCGGAGCCAGCCCCTGCTTCTCTTGCCGGTAAGGTGTGGGTGAAGGATGGGGAGATTCAATTTGTCCACTCCCCGGACTATTTTCCGATGGTCACAATCGGAGAAGGGATAGAATTATATCGAAATGACGTATTGATGAAGGAAAAAACCATCATTGTCTCTGAAGGCGATCACTTTGAAGTGAAAGTAAAAGGTGAAGAAAAAGAAACCAAGTGGTCTGTTACTATGGATACCCATAAACTAAAAGTCGAAGTCAAAGTCCAACCCGGTTACAAAATCACCAGAAGCATTCAGGATACTGAGCCGGCAGAACACATCACATTGGCAGCGAAAGAAACTAAACAAGTTAAAAATACTTTGCAATACGCCGATCTTATGACTGAACTGGAAGCGCTCCGGGTGATTCACGGGTTCCATCAGGATCAAATGATAAAAGCGACAGAAACAGAGGAAGAGGGCACATTCGTCATTGCAGAAGGGATCAAGCCCCAGCCAGGAAAAGACGGCTGGATTGAACTAATGATCGACGTGGAAGATGGGACGGGCGGCCCGCAACAAACAGAGGATGGACGTGTCGATTTTAGGGAAACAAAGTCCTTTCCTTCTGCAGAAAGGGGACAAGTCATTGCCGCTATTCATCCTCCTGTGCCAGGAAAGATGGGCTATACCGTCACCAATGAACCGCTTCCGGCCAAACAGACCCATCCGATTGTCCTCAGGGCAGGAAATGGCGTCAGCTTGGCTGGAGATAAAGTAATAGCCGTTGAAGCAGGGCGCCCTCATGTGGAAATCCGGGGAAAGCTGGTGAAACTCGCCGTTCTTCCAAAGCTTGTTCATCAAGGAAATGTAAACCTGACGTCGGGTAATATACGTTTCAAAGGTGATGTGGAAGTTACGGGTGAAGTGGAAGATGGGATGACTGTGGAAACAGAAGGGGATCTCACCGTCCATAAAACCGTCAACAATGCTACGCTCCGCTCATCTGGCGCCATTGTCACGTTCGGTAACATCATCAGTTCCGATTTGACCTCTGGAAAGAATAATCTTTTAATCGCAGAATTGGGTCAACTAATCGGAAATATCTACCGTGATGTTGATAAAATCACTGCGTTCATCCATCAGCTCACCCTGTCCCCGGCATTTAAATCAAGTGACTTCTCAAGGGGCGGCCTGCAGCCGTTGATCCGTATACTGTTGGAGAAGAAATTTATGGACTTTCCTTCACAGGTGAAGAAATATGTAGAGCTGGTCAGAAATGGCGGCGTATTGCTCGCCGACGATGACTGGAGTCTGGTTGGAGGGGAATTGACCCATTTCTTCTTATCTTTAACGAACGATGTCACTTCCCTGGATAAAATAAAGGAATTATCCATGAAAATGAAAGCACTTCATGAACTGAGCATCACCCCGGCAGAACAACATGCGTATATCACAATCCCAAATGCACTCAATAGCAAAATTTATTGCAGTGGAAACATCCTCGTGTTGGGAAAAGGGGTCATCAATACAAAGATGCACTCAAGCGGAAAGTTGAAAGTCAGCGGTGTTGTCCGTGGGGGAGAAGTATACGGTGAATGTGGAGTGGAAATCAATGAAGCCGGAGCGGTAAGCGGTACCCCGACGCTGATTACGGTCCCTTCTAATCAAACGATCGCCATCAAGAAAGTAATGGAAGGAACGATTATCAAGATCGGGCAAATCAGACATATTTTCGATCAAACAACTTACCAGATTCATGCCCACCTCAACCCGGACGGCAAACTTTTACTAAATTAAGTTGTGGAGGAATCATACATGATCCATTTTTCAACAAAAGAAGAAAATGAACGTCTAGAAGTGACATTCGAAGGAGACTTAGACATCGACAGCACCGAGGTGATCGGGGAACAACTCCTTCCCCTCATGGGAAAATATAAAAGTGTGCTCATAAACTTTGAACAGGTGCCCTTTGTCGATTCATCGGGCATCGGTTTGCTGCTCGATATGGTCCAAACCCTTGGGGAGGCAGGAACCGACGTCACCATCTCCCATGTCCAAAAAGACGTACAGGACGTGTTCGAGCTTCTTCAAATTCCTGATATTCTTGGAGAAGGCGTCGTCATTTAAAGAGGAAGAAAGTTTAAACAAACGTTTGATTAAGACGCGAAAACCCTTATATATCATCAGCTGAACACCCTAAACAAACGTTTAATTGAATTTATCACTACCACAAATCCTTCCATTTGCTATAATGAGCATATAAGAATGGATAATCCTCCATAGTAGGAACGGCTTAGAAAGAGGGTTCATCCTTGCGCTTATATTGAATAATCATTCTCAACTCTGCGAGAGGAGATGTGCCATGAAATATAGAAGAGATGAATCCTACCGTTTTACATTTTCCCAGCCGGTCCCCTGTTCGTTTACCATTATTGGGATCGGAGAGAAATCAATTCAATCCAAAACCGCCAAAGGGGAAATTGTCGACCTCAGCCCTCAAGGGTGCAGGATTCAGTCCCGATTGAATATCCCCATAGACCAGGAGGTCACCCTGCAGGTAGACTTTCAGCTTGATGAAGAATTCACCCAGATCCTTGCCGTCGGAGCCATCCAGTGGCAGAAAAGAAAAGGATTGGATCAATATCAGTACGGAATCAAATTTGAACAGGACCCAGTTCTGAAGAATTCGATTACGGAAGAATTAAAGAAATATGTAAAAAAATGATCAACCCGGGATCCGCTGAATGTCAGTGGATCTTTTTACTTTGAATCTAATGCAAAAAATAACAGATTCATATAAAATAGATAAGATACATAGCTTAGTATATACAATTGATTGAGAGGGCTCGTCCAGACTCTCTAAAAATAAAAAATAAGGATGGTAATTCTCTATGAAAACGGCAATTGTCACGGATAGTACCGCCTACATCCCGAAAGAATTGCGTGATCAACTCAACATACATATGATTCCTCTCAGCGTCATCTTCGGAGGAGAAACGTACCGGGAAGAAGTTGATATTACGGCAAACGAATTTTACGAAGAAGTCAGCATCCAAGAGAAGCTGCCAACCACTTCACAGCCGCCGGTCGGCCAATTCGTTGAGTTATTCCAAGAACTTTCAAAGGAATACGACGCCGTCATCTCCATCCACCTGTCGAGCGGAATCAGCGGAACCTACCATGGAGCCGTCCAGGCAGGGGAAATGGTTGAAGGAATCGACGTCTATCCTTACGACTCGGAAATCAGCTGCATGATCCAAGGATTCTATGCTCTGGAAGCGTCAAAACTCAGCCGTCAAGGCAAGACCGCTCAAGAAATCATTACGCTTTTAAATGAAATGAAACAAACCGTCCAAGCCTACTTCATGGTAGATGACCTCGCCCACCTCCAAAGGGGAGGCAGATTATCACAGGCACAGGCCATCATCGGAAGCCTGTTGCAAGTAAAACCACTGCTGCACTTTGCAGACAAAGTGATCGTACCGTTTGAAAAAATCCGCACGCGGAAAAAAGCACTGAAGCGAGTGGAGGATTTACTTGGAGAAGCAGTGAAATCAGGGGAAGCATTCCAGGCATCCATCATTCACGCAAACCGAGAAGAAGACGCCATTGCGTGGAAAAATGAACTGGAGGAGAAATACCCGAATGTTGAGTTCAACGTGAGCTATTTCGGTCCTGTCATCGGTACCCATTTAGGGGAAGGCTCGATGGGGATGGGATGGGCTCGGAAGGTGAGTCGATAGGAGGGTGCTGCGCTGGGGTTTTACATCTGTAAAAATTTGAACTTGCGTTAGTGGGTTCAATGTTTTCAGCAGACATTGGAGAAGAGAAACTTCTTGATATCATGCGGGACAGATTTTCGTTTTAGGAAGATGTCAGAATCGTGGCCACCGTATCGTTGATTTTAATAAAAAAAGGTTTTGACAAATAAGGGTTTGATCGTGGATCAGACTCTTTTCTTTCATTATTAGTCGTTTTTTGGACGGATCAGGTCTGATTTTTCCTGAAAAGCTGAAAATGAAGACACTTTTAAGTTCAGAGGAACCCCAAAACGTCAAGAAATTCTCCCTCCAGCCGATATATGAGCCGGTTTCCCGAACTTATGATCTCTTTTTTAAATATATGATCCCTTTTGGAAATATTTGAGCTCCGATTTTCATATATGAGCGGCCTCTCTCAATATATGATCTCTTTGTCGAAAAATCGCTGCTGCCTTCTTCACTTCAAAAACACATACCTAAAACGATTTATCCACCCTAACCAATTAATCAGCAGGAATTCCCTCCTCTTATGTCGAATGATTCCTTATCCAACACAAGGAGTGATGCGCTTGCGCTTTGCCTTCATCGATCAAATGTTGATTCCCGAGCCCCTTTTAAAAGAAAACTCCCATCCATTGCAAAGAATCTCGGATTTCCATGCCACATCTCCTCAACCCCTCAATCCAACCTTCCCTTTTTCACCTGACCTGCAATCCTTCCTCTCTGGACGATCCTTACTATTAGAAGAGCTCCCGTTTTCACTTAATACCCTTCAGGAGCATTATCAACATGGCTACATCTCCTATGAAAAAGGAATACAGGAAGGGAAGTGCCACCGCTGCGGAAATGATAAACCCCATTTGTTTGCTTCTTTTCATTGTGCCAGGTGCCATCAGACGTGTACCTACTGCCGGAAGTGCATCATGATGGGGCGGGTGTCTGAATGTACGCCGTTGCTGAATTGGCTAGGTCCGTCCCCAACAGCTGAGATCCCACGAATCTTCAATTGGACAGGTACCTTGTCGGATGCGCAGCAAAACGCTTCAAAACAAATGGTTTCTGCCGTGAATGATGGAAAAGACCTCCTCGTATGGGCGGTATGCGGCGCCGGGAAAACCGAGGTGCTATTCGAGGGAATCTACGAAGCTCTTCTCGACAACAAGCGGGTGTGTCTCGCCGCACCAAGGACCGATGTCATTCTCGAGCTGTCTCCACGACTCAAAAAGGTGTTCCCAGACACCCCGATTACCACCCAATATGGTGGATCTGAAGACCGACATACCTACGGACAACTCGTCCTTTCCACCACCCACCAGCTCTATAGATATCAGGACGCCTTTGACGTCATGATCATCGATGAAGTCGATGCCTTCCCCTATTCCTATGACCCTTCTTTGAAATGGGCCGTGGAAAAAGCACGAAAAGCCCAGTCCTCAACCATTTACCTGACTGCCACCCCTGATCGGGTAACCCAGCGGCAATGCGCAAAAGAGCAGCGACCCTTCATCCAAATCCCGGCCCGCTACCACCGGCATCCCATTCCCCTGCCAAAATTCCTATGGTGTGGTCTATGGAAGAAATCACTTCAGAAAAACCGCATTCCAACTCCTTTAAAAAAATGGACGGCATTAAAACTCCTGCATTCCAAACAGGCGTTGATTTTCTTCCCAACGGTCGAGCTGATGGAGAAATCCCTACCCTTATTCCAAGAAATGAATCCACTGATAGAATCGGTCCATTCTGAAGATCCCGAGAGGAAAGAGAAGGTCATGAGTATGCGGAATGGAGACATTCCAATTTTGTTGACGACAACCATTTTAGAACGGGGCGTGACGATACCGAATATCGATGTCGCAGTCCTTGGGGCGGAGGAAAAGATTTTCACGGAAAGTGCCCTGGTCCAGATCGCCGGAAGGGTGGGGAGAAGTGCAGACCATCCACAGGGTGATATCGTCTTTTTCCATTACGGGCGTACCGGTGAAATGGTCCGGTCCCTGCTTCACATAGATAACATGAACAAAGAAGCAAGGAAACGGGGGCTGCTTCATGAACGCTAACTGTTTGTATTGTGAAGGAGACCTGGTGGAGGTGATGACCTGGAGAGGTTTGTTTTACCGGGAGCCTCAGTTTCTATGCAGTGAATGTGAAAGGGGGCTGATGATAATAAAAGGAACTCGATGCCGTGTCTGCTCCAGATCGCTGGCAGATTTAGCACCTGAACTTTGTAGTGGGGACGTATGTCTGGACTGTGACCGGTGGGAAAGTGATCCTTCATGGAAGGGCATCCTTACAGAAAATCATTCTCTATATCAGTACAATGACTTCCTGAAGGAGTATTTGGCGAGATATAAATATAGAGGGGACTATATTTTGGGACAAGCATTTTTATCTGTCATTTCTTCTTACCTTAATAAACAGAAGTATGACCATATCACCCCGATCCCACTAAGTGATCAGCGACTCTACGAAAGAGGTTTCAATCAGTCAACCGTTCTCCTGGAAGAAGCAGAGGTCCGTCCCTCGCACCTGTTGACGAGGACGCATTCGGAGAAGCAGTCGAAGAAGACGCGGAGGGAGCGGCTTCAGCAGGAGCAGTTTTTTCAGTTGGGGAATGTGGATCTTTCGGGTGCAGCGATTCTTCTGTTTGATGATATTTATACGACGGGGACGACGCTCAGGCAGGCGGCGAAACGATTGAGGGAAGCTGGTGCCGATCAGGTGTCATCCCTGACCCTTGCCCGAGGTTAAAGCAATCTCCTTTCCTGCCGATATAAAGGGAAAGAGAAGATTCACCGGGAGGAAAGAAACATGTCAGAAATTATCAATTGTCCAAGCTGCAACGGTATTTTTATGAGAAATAAATTCCGCGATGTGTGCGACAAATGTTTTAGAGAAGAAGAAGCGATGTATGAGACGGTCTACCAATTTTTGAAAAAGCGGGATAACCGTGCCGCAACTATGGACCGAGTCATTGAAGTGACGGGGGTAGACGAGGAACTTCTATATAAATGGGTGAAAAAAGGCCGTATCCAGACGAGACAATTTCCGAATATGGGTTATCCTTGTGATAAATGCGGGAAGATTATTGGGACGGGGCGGATTTGCAGTGACTGCTCCACAGAACTTGCAAATGATCTGAAACAGTTCGAAAACGATCAGGAATGGAAAAATAAATCAAGGGAATCCCATCAAAGAACGTATTATACGATGAGAGATAAGGACTAGTTCCATTTAAACCAAATCAGGAAGAACTAACCAGGGTCTTCCACTAAACAAATGACGGTCTCATCCGATATACTAGGTAGAAACGATGGACGTGATGAAAGTGAGGCGAAACTGATGAAGATTAACAATATCGGCAGTCAAAAGATTAATCCTTATCAACGCAATTTTACCAACAAAGTGGATCAGGCCGGAAAGACTGGCAAAACTGCATCGGATAAGATTGAAATTTCTTCTGCGGCAAAAGAAATGCAGGAAGTGTCGAGGCTTGGCAAGGAGCGTCAGGCTAAAGTGGAGTCACTGAAAAATCAGGTGCAGAACGGAAACTATACGATCGATCCTAAAGCCATCGCAAAAGGCTTGAAGAATTTTTACAGCGGAAATTAACATAAGGAGCGAACAAACATGTCAGCCACCAATCTGTTAACCAATCTTGAAAAACTGTATAAGCTGCACAAAAGTTTGTTCGACCTTTCTGTGAATAAAACGGATGTGATTAAAAAAGGGGAAATGATTGAGCTCGATCGGGTATTGAAGGAAGAGCAAAAGCATCTGGCTGCCATCAATACGGTCGAAGCAGAGCGGCAGCGTGAAGCCGCCCAGTATCTCCAATTACGGGGTATCTCCATGAACGGAACCCCGACGATCTCACAGTGTATCGAGCATAGTACGCAGGAAGAACAAGAATCACTTGCTAACTGGCAGCAGAAACTGATTGGCATGATTGACGATTTGAAGGTGAGAAATGAGCTGAATCAAAAACTCGTCTATCAATCCCTTCAATTCGTAAATATGAATCTGTCGATTATGCAGCCACAGCCCGAACAATCAACCTATTCCCGTCCCAACGGTGAAAGAAAATCACCAGGCGGACGATCCATGTTCGATTCGAAAGCATAGCACTCAAAATTTTGAAACGGAGGCAACACCATGCGATCCACTTTTATGGGCCTGGAAACGGCGAAGCGGGGGATGTACACCCAGCAGGGAGCCCTTTATACGACCGGCCACAATATCTCCAATGCAAATACCCCTGGATACACCCGCCAACGGGTCAACTTTGAACAAACAGAACCGTATCCTGCCCCGGCCATGAACCGCCCGCAAATCCCCGGTCAAATCGGAACCGGAGTAGACGCCGGTTCGATTCAGCGCGTCCGGGACTCCTTCCTCGACATGCAGTATAGAGGTGAAAACCAGAAGCTTGGCTACTGGGAAACCAAGATGGAAGCGATGAAGAAGATGGAAGAAGTCATGAACGAACCGTCTGATTCAGGCTTGTCAAAAACGATGGATATGTTCTGGCAGTCCCTTCAGGATCTGGCCGTCAACCCGTCCAACTCAGGCGCCCGCTCCGTTGTCCGCCAGCGTGGTATCGCCGTTGCCGAAACGTTTAATTACTTATCCTCATCCTTGACAAGTGTGCGGAACGATTTGAAAAATGAATTGTCTGTCAGTGAAAAGCAAATCAACTCACTGACGCGGCAGATCGACAACGTCAATAAACAAATAGCAGATGTAGAACCACACGGCTATCTGCCCAATGACTTGTACGACGAACGTGATCGCTTAATCGATGAGTTGTCCAAGCATGTATCGATCCAAACGAGCTACCAATCGAACGGAGGGGCATCTTCACCGGTCGCTGAAGGTGCTGTAACTGTCACATTAGTCGGAAAAGACGGCAATCTTGCTGTGAACCTGGTGGGCAGAAGCGGGGCAAACGAACTCAAACTTTCCTATCAAGGACCACAAAACTCAGTCGATTCAGTGACGATTGGAAAGCAAACCCTCGATATTAAAGACTTTTTATCGCAAGGTGAAGGGAAACTGAGAGCCCTTGTCGATACATACGGTTATAAAAATACAGCCGGTGAAGCAGAAGGATCCTACATCAGTATGCTGGATGAACTGGACAGCATGGCGTATGAATTTGCGAAGGCATTCAATGAACAGCATCAAAAGGGTGTCACACCGGAACAGATGAATGATCCAAACTTTGATCCTGATAACTTCACCCCGGATACACCAAAGTTCTTCCAGGATTCAAAAAACGCATCATCAGATTTGAATGGTGTCACGAAAGAAGGATTTGCCCAGCGTATTCAAATTGCCGATGAACTAAGCAATCTCGATAGGATCGCCACGGCGGGTGCGAGTAACCCAACACTTGGTGACGCATCAAATGTACAGGCACTGGCTGACATCATCACGACAACAGCATTACCTTACGGTGAAAAAGAAGCTTCGTTCCAAAGCCACTTCGAATCCGTCATTGGGAGGATGGCAGTGGAATCCCAAGAATCTGTCAGACTTGCAAGCAACTCGAATGTACTAAGGTCTGCAGTAGATGAACGCCGCATGTCTGTAAGCGGAGTTTCCCTAGACGAAGAAATGACTGACATGATCAAATTCCAGCATGCGTACAACGCTTCTGCCCGAATGATCACACTGCAGGATGAAATGCTCGATAAAATCATCAACGGTATGGGTACCGTTGGAAGATAGTGAGGTGAATGCCAAATGCGCGTAACACAAAGTATGTTAACGAATAACTCAATGAGAAACCTCAGCTCCTCTTATGGACGGATGGGTCAGCTGCAGGATCAATTGGCGACAGGGAAGAAGATTACAAAGCCTTCTGATGATCCCGTCGTTGCGATGAAGGGGATGTTTTACCGTTCGAATCTGACCGGGATTGAGCAGTATAAGCGGAATCTATCAGAGCTTTATTTGTGGATGGAGAACTCTGAGACGGGAATCGAGCAAGCGAATCAAGGGTTACAGCGTGTTCGTGAATTGACCATTCAAGGTAAGAATGGATCATTAAGTGATGAAGATCGAAAAGCTATTGCAACGGAAATCGAACAAATCAAACAAGATCTGGTTAGCGTCGCTGAAACGAAGGTAGCGGGAAGATATATTTTTCATGGAACGGACGTTGGAAATTCCCCGATCAAGGATGGTAATCCTGCAGATGGTAGTGCTCCAAGGGTTGCTGATAATTTAGGAAGTGGGGCAATTGATTCTTATCCGATTGAAGTGTCTCAAGGTGTTTCCTTAAAAGTTAATGTTAACCCAAATAATGTATTTAATCAGAAACTTTTTGATACGGTCCACAATATTCAAAAGGCTTTGGAATCAGGTGGTATTTCTCCCCTTGATACAGAACTTGAAAATTTGGACAGCGTCATGAACACATTATCTGCAGAACGCTCTGAACTTGGGGCAAGATACAATCGCCTGGAGATGGTAGACGACCGACTGTCCCGACAGGAAGTAACAACGAACCGCATCCTTTCGGACAACGAGGATGCCGATATTGAACGTGTCATCACAGACTTGAAAATCCAAGAAAGCGTACATCGTGCCGCGCTTGGAGTGGGAGCAAGGATCATTCAACCGACATTAATGGATTTCTTACGATAAAGCAAGGGGACTGACCCTTTAAGGTGTTTTGTCACCTTGGGGTCAGTCCCTTTTTGTATGGAGGTGAAAGGGCATGAACGTTCCACAAATAAGATTGCAATCAACGTCCGGAGCGATTGACATTCGTACAACCCCCGGAAAGATGGAGATGGAACAGCCAGCCGCAGAGCTGGATATCCAGCAGCCCCAGGCGAAGATGGAAATTGAGCGGAAGCCTTCCCAATTGACCATCGATCAGACAGAGGCCAGGGCTGACATGGATTTGAAATCAGTTCGCCGGAGGATAGAAGAATACTCTAGACAGGGGTATGAAGATTGGTTATCGGGACTTGCCCGGGTCTCACAGGACGGGGATGAACTGATGATGATTGAAAAGGGAGATGGTGCTATTGCTGAGCAGGCGAAACGGAACAGTGAGGATCCTATCTACGACTTTAATATAGGCTGGGTTCCTTCTGCAGGAAGCGTCAAAATCAGCTATGATCCCGGCAGTGTCAAAGTGAATATTGAACCGCAAAAAGTGGTGAATCACTCTCGTCCGCAAAAGCCCGAGATACAGTATACTCCAGCCAAAGTGGATGTCAGTTTGAAGCGATATGCAGATTTGCAAGTTGATTTAGCGAACTTAAAACATGTTGGGATCAACTATGAACAAGAAATATAGAATGAAGGAGTGAAGTAGATGAAAATCAATACAAAGTATCATGGTGAAATAGAAGTCAAACCAGAAGAGATTCTGACATTTGGTTACGGGATCCCAGGGTTTGGAGAAGAAAAGCAGTTTATCTTGTTGCCTCTTCCGGAAAATGAGTGGTTTCATATCTTGCAATCGGTCCAAACCCCTCAACTTGGGTTTGTCGTAACAAATCCATTTGTCTTTATTAAGGAATATGATTTTGAACTTGACCAGGCTAGTGTAGAGTCTCTTGGAAGTCCTTCAGAAAAAGAAGTTCAGGTTCTCTCTATTCTTACTATCCGTGAAACCCTGCAAGAATCTACTGCAAACCTGCAAGCCCCTATCATTATTAATCTAGCAAATCGTAAGGGAAAACAAGTCATCTTAACCAATACAGACTACCAAACCAAGCACCTGATCTTTGCGCAACCTGCAGGAAAGAAGGGGTGAGGGGATGTTAGTACTGACGAGGAAACCGGGAGAAAGTATTCAGATTGGGGATGAAATTGAGCTAACAGTCATTTCTGTTAAAGGGGACCAAGTAAAATTGGGCATCAATGCACCAAAGAATGTCGATATCCATCGAAAAGAAGTCTACCTTTCTATTCAGGAAGAAAATACCGAAGCTTCGAAAGGCATAGACAATCTATTTAATGTTTTGACAAAAAATGATTAATTATTTTTCTTAAACTATTAAATACTACTCTAAACGACCGATAATAGTATTGTAAGCAATGAGGAGAAGGGCGGCCGACCTTTGAGACTTCTTGCAAACTAAAAATGATATAGTTCACATGGATGTGGGCTTACTTTCAAGGAGGAAACTTTGTAATGAGAATTAATCATAATATTGCAGCTCTTAATACTTACAACAAACTAAATAGTGCTTCTGGTGCTCAATCTAAATCTATGGAGAAATTATCTTCTGGTCTTCGCATAAACAAAGCAGGAGACGATGCAGCAGGTCTTGCTATCTCTGAAAAAATGCGTGGGCAGATTCGTGGTTTAGATCAAGCGACACGTAACTCACAGGATGCAATATCACTTGTACAGACAGCAGAGGGAGCTTTATCTGAAACGCATTCAATTCTTCAACGACAACGTGAGTTAGCAACTCAAGCTTCAAATGACACGAACACTGCTGAAGACCGCAAAAATATTCAAGATGAAATGGATCAATTAGGAAAAGAAATTGACCGTATTGCGGGAACTACTCAATTCAATACGAAAAACCTTATCGATGGTTCAATGGATAAATCAACAACTGCTGGAGCTAACGTTAACAGTAACTCATCACTTAAGGGTGCTGGAGGAGCAGCAATCGCAGCAGCAACAGAAGTTCTTGATACATTAACTGATAAAGATGGAAATAGTTTAGGTATTCAAGCGACTGATTCTATCGAAGTATCTTATGTGAAAAATGGCGAAACTAAAACCGTTTCTTTAACAGGTGCTTCTACTATTGCTGATATCGTAGCAGCAGGAGATTTTGGAGCCGCAGCTATCGGAGCTAATGGTGAGATCGAAATTACTGCTACAGGTACTGGTGATGCAGGAGCAGTTCACGGATTCACAGTAAGCGTAAAAGATTCTGCAGGAAATGTTCGTAGTGGAGCATCAAGTGCACTTTCTAGCTTTGGTGAAACAACTCAAGCTACAAAAGATCATTCTGATGGTTCTGCATCATTCCAAATTGGCGCTAACACTGGTCAAAGTATCCAACTTGCAATTAAAGACATGAGTGCTTCAGCTCTTGGAGTGAAAGACCTTAAAGTAGGTAGTGCAGGTCAAGCTAGTTCTTCAATAAAAGTAATCGATTCAGCCATTCAAAAGGTGTCTGCTCAACGTTCTAGCCTTGGTTCTGTACAGAATCGTCTTGAGCACACAATCAATAACCTTAGCACATCTTCTGAAAATTTAACAGCAGCAGAGTCACGCATCAGAGACGTTGATATGGCTAAAGAGATGATGGAATCTACTAAGAATGGTATTCTTTCTCAAGCAGCTCAAGCTATGTTAGCTCAAGCAAATCAACAGCCACAAGGAGTATTACAATTACTTCGTTAATAGTAATATTTTTATAAGATGAGGCTGGGATAAAGTCTGCAAGGTAAATGAAAATCCGAACGAACATTTGAATTTCTTTGATGGAAATCGAATGCGTTCGGATTTTTTATTTTTAAAGCACTCTCAATTTATAGAGTTGGTCCCAGCTGTTGATAGGATTGCAAGTCGAAGACTCCTGGGAGGAAGCGAAGTCTTGCAAGGAAATCCACCGCGGGGTTCCATGGCAATATATATTTCTTGGACTTATTCGTTTTTAATGTGGATCATCTTATTTATGTACCAATTTCTTTCATTTTGAGAATATCGATTGTAATCTATTACCTTATTGAAAAAATTGTTTTTTATTGTGCGAATTAGTTAATTGCTATTGAATAGCCCAAACAACCTTATTTCTTCTGTACTAAACTAAACTTTCCCCACCAACCACCGATATAACCCATATAACCCTCAGGAGGATCAAACGATGATTGAAAAAGTGACGGGCACTATACCAGCAGTACAATCATTTACTAGATTAGAGAACCAAACGAATGAAGAAGTGAAGCGTATTCAAGCACAGGAACGACACCATGAACAAACACCAAAGGAACCTGTCACGAAAGAAAAAATGGAAGAAGTCGTCCAGGGCATGAATGAGTTTTTATCTGGTTCTAATACCCACCTCAAATTTGAATTTCATGATAAATTAAAAGAATACTATGTAACGATTGTGGACAATCGTACAGATGAAATAGTGAAGGAAATACCAGCAAAAAAGGTTCTCGACATGCATGCTGCGATGACGGAGTTTGTTGGTTTACTTGTTGATAAGAAGGTTTAACGAAAGGAGATACATATGGCTGATATGCGAATTGGTGGCCTTGCCAGTGGTATGGACACAGATCAGATTATTAAAGACTTGATGAAGGCGGAACGGATTCCTTTAAATAAGCTGGAACAGAAGAAACAGTACCTCGAGTGGCAGCGTGATGATTACCGTGACATGAATAAGATGATGTTTGATTTCAGTAATCTTATTTTTGACGGGGTGATGAAGCAGGGGACGTATACGCAGAAGACAGTCTCGGTTTCGAACCCGAATGAAGTGACCATTAAGAATATTAACGCTACCACTGATTTTACTGGCACTTTAAAAGTTGAGAAATTAGCCACGGCAGCTACCATGTACAGCACCCCTATCACCCAGGCAGACGGTGGGGCATTTGATTCGAAAAAGAAGTTGAGTGCTTCATTTGGACTGACTGGTGAACAAAGCATCAAGGTCAAAGCGATTAAAGCGGACGGAACGATGGCAGCGGATTTCACTGAAATCAAGTTCAAGGCTGAAGACGAAACTTTGGAAAGTTTAATCTCTAAAATCAATTCTCAAACAGGGGTAACGATGTTCTATGACCAGCAAACGAAGCAAATGTCGGTCATGAGCAAAAACACCGGGAGTAACGACAGCGGTGCTGAAATTGAGTTGCAGGGTGATCTATTCACCACACATCTGAAATTGGATGCGAATAATGATATCGCTGTGACAAATACACGAGGTTCAATTGGAGAAAATGCCAAGTTTACATACAACGGGATGGCCACTGAGCGTTCATCAAACACTTTCAATATTAATGGATTTGAGATTTCCCTTAAAAATGCATCCAATACGAATGTAACCTTTGCATCTAAACCCGACACCGACAAAATCCTTGAAAAAATCGTAAAATTCGTCGACGAATACAATAAGCTCATCGAAAAAGTAAACGGCGAAGTAAACGAAAAGAAATACCGTGACTTCCAACCATTGACTGCAGAGCAGAAAGAGTCGATGGAAGAAAAGGAAATAGAACTATGGGAAGAAAAATCCCGCAGTGGGACGCTGAGAAATGATTCTGTCCTGACGTCTGGTTTGAACAAGATGCGGACAGACATGTACACACCAGTCTCCGGAGGTACGTCAGGCCTCGACCAACTGGCTCAAATCGGCATCAAAACATCCAGTAACTACCTTGACCGTGGTAAGCTGATTATCGATGAAAGCAAGCTGAAAGAAGCAATCTCCAAAGATCCGAATGCGATTTATGAAATCTTCGCGAAAAACGGTTCCACGTCTAATGAACAGGGAATCGCCCGCCGTTTACGTGATACATTGAAAACCACGATGGACAGCATCGAGAAGAAAGCCGGTAAAGCTTCAAGTACCAACAACACCTTTACACTGGGGCGTTTATTAAACAACATGGACAGCCAGATGAATCGTTTTGAAGATCGCCTGATCCAAGTAGAAGACCGCTACTGGCGCCAATTCACCGCCATGGAAAAAGCCATCCAGCGCGCGAACCAGCAGTCGATGTACCTCATGAACCAATTCGGCGGCTAAACATAACTAAAGGAGTGTCAATATGGCCATCAACAACCCGTATGCAGCATACCAGAATAACTCGGTCAACACCGCTTCACCGGGTGAACTGACCCTTATGCTCTATAACGGAAGCCTGAAATTTATCCACATCGCCAAAAAAGCTATTGAAGATAAAAACATTGAGTTGAAAAATACGAACATCCAAAAAACCCAAGCCATCGTGAATGAACTGATGGTGACACTGAATACCGACGTGGAAGTGTCACAAAATCTCATGTCACTGTACGACTACATCAATCGTCGCCTGACAGAAGCCAATATTAAAAACGATGTGGCGATTTTAGAGGAAGTAGAGGGGCTGATCACGGATTTCCGTGATACGTGGAAACAAGTCATTCAGCTGAACCGCCAGAAGCAGCATGCAGGACAGGGCGGACAGGCATAATGAGTTCCGTTCTCCTTTGCTACACCATCACGAAACAGCTGAAAACAGCATTGGATCAAGTGAATGATGAGAACAGGGAATCTACGATTGAAGAAGTAGAGTCCCTTTTAGAAAAAAGACAAAGTGCAATTGACAGCCTCAAGCCGCCTTACACTCAGGAGGAGCAGGAACTTGGGAAGCAGATGGTTGCCTGGAACGGCGAAATCGACCAGAAGCTTGCTCAACTGCGCCTCGTTATTAAACGGGATATGAACGGATTATCGAAGAAAAAAACTTCTGTTCAAAAATACTCAAACCCATACGAATCCCTGCAACATGATGGAATGTTCTACGATAAAAAGAAATAGGTGATTCTTTGACAACGAAACTCGACGAAAAACAATACGAATTGGTCAGCCAATACGTCGCCATGCTCGACACCATTGAGGAAGCCTTGAAATATGTCGAAGCAAGCTTCGCGGATTTAAGCAAAACAGAAGGGGACACAGTACTCTCAGATGTCTTCTTGGCCATTGGACAGATTTCAGAAAGTAATCCCTTATTGAAAGAAATGTTTGAAGGACACGAAGGGATTCAGAAAGCACTGAGCGATTTTGATACGGTCACCGATCAGGCATGGAAGCTCGACGGACATTTAGACAATCTATCAATGAAACAAAGTATCGTTCAGGAAAATCTGGCGCCTGCCTTCGCTCTATGGAAAGAGAGCATGGAAAAAGAAATCCAACCATTTTTAACGCATTAAGTCCCGGATCCCGGGGCTTTTTTCTTTTGTCAAATTCTCTCATGGTATAATAGTAGAAAGTCAAAGGGACTGTGTTTCCTCTCCGACTAATATCTCTAGAAACGGATGGACAAACATGACCAATCTCATCACCAACGAACTCATCAAACAAATATCCCGCCCCCGCATGTGGATTTCCCTTGGCCTCATCGTATTCATAGATGCCGTTGCATCCCTGTTCGTCTACATGCTCTTCGACGGTATCCATTTTTCCTTTTGGGAATACATGCGGATCAGCTCCAACCTTCTGATCGTCATTCAAATCTTCTGCCTGATCATTGCAGGGGACATTGTTTCCAGCGAATTTTCAGCAGGAACGATTAAGCTGTTGCTCATCCGCCCCGCTAACCGAATGAAGATTCTACTTTCCAAGTATTTAACCGTGTTAGTCATTGCGACTGTGTTCACCGCCGGTCATTTCTTATTTTCTGCCCTGCTTGGTGCCCTGTGGTTTTATGATAGCTTCCTGGATCTGGACGTGAACTTTTTTATCGTTGCGGGGGCTTATGTGTTGAGGTTTTTGGAAATGGTCGTCATCTGCTCGATTGCCTTTACGCTGTCGGCTGTAACCAGAAGCAGTTCATTTGCGATCGGTACCACCATTTTTTTGACATTCTCTGCCGGGACATTATTGATACTGATGAACGAACGCGGTTTGGAGTGGGGAAGGTATCTTCTGCTCGCTAATACTGATTTGCAGCAGTATTTCTTCAGTTCGCCGCCGTTCGAAGGAATGACGTTTGGGTTTTCGGTTGTGGTGATTCTGGTGTATTTGATCGGATTTGGTGGTTTGGCTGGATGGGTGTTTGGGAGGAGGGATGTGGATGTTTAGGGGTTTTTGTTTGTCAGTTGAATTTTGTGATTAATTTGTCTGTTGAATTTGGGCGGTTTTTTAACAGACAAAGAATCACAAAAGTTTACCTGTTAAATATCAACGTGATTTCAACAGACAAACTCATCTACAAGCAGGAATTCGCTCCACCCATGTCGAATAAAGAAAGACCAAAACTAGAAAGGATGTTGACATGGCCCCAAAAAGAGAATGGTCCCCTGGATATACCTATCACATTACCGCAAGAGGAAACCGAAAATACACCATCTTCCGCAACAAAGCCGATCGACTTAAGTATTTGGAAATCGTTGAATTAGCCAAAGACAAGTTCCCCTTTATTCTCCACTCTTATTGCCTCATGACGAACCACATTCACCTTCTCATAGAAACCATCGATGTTCCCCCAGGCAAAATCATTCAATACATCCATTACCGTTACGCCCGCTATTTTAATAAGAAAAATGGCTTCCAAGGGCATCTATTTCAAGGACGTTTTAAATCAGTCATCATCCGCAATAACAAGCAGCTGATCGATACAAGCTGTTATATTCACCTGAACCCAGTGAAAGCTGGGATCACTGCTGAAGCACAAAACTATCAGTGGTCGAGTTATCGTTCATTTATTTCAAACAGGGAAAATAAGCATGTTGATACGAAAAAGATTCTCTCTTTTATGAATGGTGGGTCGAAAAGTCACTATAAGTTTTATGTGGAGATTAGGTGGAAGCAATTTAATGAGTGAGGGGTGTGCCTGCTGGATGTGGTGTTCAGCGGGTTTTTTATTTTGCCTGTTGAATTTAGCTTGATATTTGACTGTTAAACTTTGATGATATTTTGACAGTTGAATATTGTCCTTTATTTAACTGACAAACTCCCTCAAAATTCAACTGACAAACAAATAAACGTCAAACAAAAACCCCCCATTCACAAAACCGCCCCAATCTCTCCACAAAACCTCCAAATTCCCACCGTCTAAACACCAAAAATAGTGGGATAATAATACTATAAAGAGTGAAAGGTGAACCAAAGAATTCGGCATCCATCACCCCACTCTCATATTCTCCAATCCTTGTTCCATCAACACTTTCGACACTATGTTACAACCTTTACGATAAAATGACATAAAATTAAGAAAGTTTAAGAAGGAATTGTGAAGGGAATGGAGAATAGATAAACATAGCTTTATTTTTAAAAGGAGGAGTTTACATGTTGAACTACAACATTCGAGGCGAGAACATTGAGGTAACTCCAGCGATTCGCGAACACGTGGAGAAGAAGATTGGCAAGTTAGACCGTTACTTTAATGAAACTCCTGATGCAAATGTACATGTTAATTTGAAAGTGTATCCTGATAAAAATACGAAAACTGAAGTGACTATTCCAATGCCGCATTTGGTGCTTCGTGCAGAGGAACGGAACACGGATATGTATGCGGCCATTGATCTTATAGTGGATAAATTGGAGCGTCAGATTCGCAAGCATAAGACACGGGTGAACCGCAAGATGCGTGAAAAGGGCAGCCCGAAGGAGTTCTTTGCGGCTCAGGAGGATCTGAACCATGTTTCTCCAAATGGTGCAGCAGCCGTTGAACTGGAGGAAGAGGACGATACGGAAGTAGTAAGAACGAAGCAGTTCAATCTGAAGCCGATGGATAGCGAGGAAGCGATCCTTCAGATGAATATGCTTGGTCATACGTTCTTTATTTTCACAGATGCAGAAACAAACGCTACGAATATCGTATACAAGCGACGTGATGGCAAGTACGGCTTGATTGAAACGAATTAATCTCGTAGAGGAAGGATCCTGCGGTCATTGCGGCCGCAGGATTTTTTTTGATAAAGGAGGTTTTTACCATTTTTTGTCGAAGTGTGAATGTAGACAAAAAAGAGGGGGAACCACAATGAGAGATCCACGATTAACACAGCTGGCGGAAGTGCTGCTGACGCATTCACTGAAGATGAAAGAAGGGGAGAAGCTTTTCATTACTGGAGAGTATTCAACGAAGCCTCTTGTAAAGGAACTGGTTGCAAAATCTTATGATATGGGAGTCATTCCGTATTTTGAGTTCGGAGATATGGAACTGCAACGGATCGTCGCTACCCATGCGAAACCAGAGCAGATGATTTTGAAAAATAAATGGAATTTGCAGCAATACGAGGATATAGACGCGTTTATCCATATTTCAAGTGAGCTCAACGATGCGGAGATGAGTGAGGTACCGGCTGAGCAGTGGCAGCTTTTGATTCCTCATATGAAAGAGTCCAATGATTACTTGATTCAAAATAAAAAGTGGGTTCTTTTAAACTATCCGAATCCATCACTTGCCCAAAAAGCGAAGATGAGCAACGACACGTTTTTTGATTATGTATTGGACGTTTGTACGGTCAACTATCAGCAGATGGAAGAGGCGCAGAAACCGCTGAAAGAGCTGTTGGACAGGACGGACAAGGTACGTATCACCGGTGAAGGGACGGACCTTACGTTTTCGATCAAGGATATTCCGTCGGTCATGTGCTTTGGTGAACGGAATATCCCGGACGGGGAAGTGTACACGGCTCCTGTGAAGGACAGTGTGAACGGGACGATTACATATAACACGCCGACATTGTACCGTGGATTTACGTTCAACCATGTGTCGCTGACGTTTGAAGATGGGAAAATTGTGAAGGCGACGGCGGATAAAACGAAAGAATTGAACGATATTTTGGATACGGATGAAGGGGCGAGGTTCATTGGGGAGTTTGCCCTCGGGGTAAATCCGAAGATCAATGAGCCGATGCTGGATATTTTATTTGACGAAAAGATCAACGGGAGCTTTCACTTCACACCTGGACAGGCGTATGAGCAGGCTGACAACGGCAATCGTTCCAGCGTCCACTGGGATATGGTCTGCATCCAGCGTCCTGAATACGGCGGCGGGGAAATTTATTTTGACGATGTGTTGATACGGAAAGACGGGTTGTTTGTAGTAGATGAGCTGAAAGGATTGAATCCTGACGCGTTAATTTAAGGAGGGCTTCACCATGACGTATTCCATTGTAGGCTATGATCCGGAAGAGAAAGAGTGGGGGGTCGCGGTTCAGTCCAAGTTCCTCGGTGTAGGGTCGGTTGTTCCGTTTGCAAAGGCCGGTGTAGGGGCTGTGGCGACCCAATCGTTCGCGAATACTTCATACGGTCCGCAGGCACTCCGGTTGATGAAACAGGGAAAGACGGCCGAGGAGGCCCTTGAAATTGTGACAAAGGACGATCCCGACCGCCCGCTGCGGCAGGTTGGGATGATTGATTCATGTGGAAACCCGGCTACGTTCACGGGGGAAGGCTGCTATCACTGGGCCGGTGGACAGACGGGCAAGCACTTCGCTGCCCAGGGGAATATTCTGGTGAATCAGGAGACGGTTAAGAAGATGGCGGAAAGCTTCGAATCGTCGGCCGGTTCCCTTGCCGAAAGGCTGTTGGGGGCCCTCGCTGCCGGTCAGGAAGCTGGCGGGGATTCCCGGGGCATGCAGTCTGCGGCCCTTTTAATTGTAAAAGAAAATGGTGGCTATGGCGGCTTCAACGACCGGTACATAGACTTAAGGGTGGACGATCATGCTTCACCGATTGAAGAGTTGCAGCGGCTTTTTCATCTTCATCAGCTGTATTTCCAAGCATCGAAGTCTGATAGAGTCGTAGCGCTCGAAGGAGAAATCCGGGGCGATGTGGAGCGTGAACTTACCCGGTTGGGCTACGGGAAAGAACATCAATCTCTTCATCAGAATCTAAAAGACTACCTGCACACGGAAAACTTTGAAATGCGTGAGCAGGAAGGGGATTATATCGATCTTGATGTATTGGATTATATGAGAAATCAGGGGTAATAGCCCGTGATGGGACCAGTCGGAAATCGATTGGTTCTTTTTTCTTGCCCTGAAACAGTTTAACGAACGCTTGAAATGTTATATAATGAATGTTTGTGTACGGGACTCGAGAATTTGGAGGTAAATACAAACATGAGTACAGTCGGAAGAAATGAACCATGTCCTTGTGGCAGTGGGAAAAAATATAAGAAATGCTGCGAAAATGCTGTGAATATAGATGCGTTGGTAAATCAGGAATTGGATGTGCTTCAGGCACAGCTGTATGATTTCATCGCAACCGCTCAGTCTGCCGAGATGGAAGAATCTTATCATCGTTACTTAACGAAAATGGATCTGATGCAGGCAGACCCGGATATTTATGAAATGGCGTTTGTCAGCTGGTACGGTGCGACTCAAAAGGATGGGGAAGGCGTCCGCCTGATTGAGCGATTTGTGGATAAGCAACTGGGTACGGTTACCCGTCCTCAGACAAAAGCAGTGCTTGAATCATGGAAGAATGTCCGTGTGACGGCTGGTACAGTCGAGAAAATTGACGATCAGACGCTGCGTGTCCAGGAAGCAATCTCAGGTGATACACTTGTTGTCACCGAGAAATTCGGTAAGCTTGAGGAGAACAGCTTCTTCTTGGGATTACTGCTGCCGAACGGTGAGAAGTATCTGCCATTCGCTCAATACTTCATTTATCCTGTGATCGAGAAAGCCGCAATGGAACTTGTGAAGATCCGCTACGAGCAAGGTGAATTTACGAACCTGAACGATTATCTATCAGGACAGTACCTTGAACTTGCAGATGTAGGATTCGTCCTTTACAGTGCCGAAAAGAAGAAGGCAGGGAAAGCCGCGGCACCTGCTAAGCAAACAGAAGAAGCGGATGCTGTCCTTGAATCTGGTGAAGAAACAGAAGCCGGAACGGAAGGCATCGAAATCTGGAAAACCCCTGAGTACGTGGAGGCGATCACTGCATTGCAAAGCTTCCTTACTGAAAAAGGGGAGAATAAAAAAGAAAGCGATCTGCTCGTAGCCGTATTGGAAAAATACTTCTACACAGAACGCCCGACGATCCGCAACCCGAAAATCTACTCGGGCGCGATGGTCGACATGGCGAAGAACATCGACGAAATCAGCATCCGCCACGTTCAAAAAGAACTGGCCGAGCACTTCGACGTCTCCGCCAACAGCATCTCCAGACGAAGCAAACAAATCTGGGAAAGCTACCAGGACACCGTCCAGGAACTGCTGAAAACGGTAAACGCCTGACAACCAAATCTAAGATGCAACTGAAAGTCGTCTGAAAAGGCGGCTTTTTTTGGTGTGCTTTTTGAGGGACGGACCTCCCTTTTGATGATTTTTATAGGAGGGAAGCTTGATACCATAGCATTCCTTTCTCCTGTGGACGGGAATCTGGAGGTCCGTCCCTCAAAGACCAGCACGTCCCTCCTCCACAAAAGCCTCCAGTTGTAACCAATAGGGGATAGTGGTAAGATTGGTAGGGAATATATCGTGTTTTTTGGGAGGATATCGGGCTTTTGTAGCGAATTTTATGTAGAGTGAGTGGAGCGTGAATCGGATGATTTACAAGGATTTCACATCTTTCTCATCGGAATCTCATTTTCTTTCGTTATACTGGTGACGTTTGGCTCTCATTTAAACACAGATAAAGGAGCGTTCATATATGCTTGGTCTACTGAATAAAGTGTTCGATGCAAATAAAAGAGAATTAAAGAGGCTTGAGAAACTGGCCGATCAAATAGAAGAATTAGGCCCGGATATGGAGCGTTTGACGGATGACGAAATCCGTGAAAGAACGGAGCGTTTCAAAGAACGCTACCAAAAAGGTGAAGAATTAGAGGATATGCTCGTTGAAGCATTTGCTGTCGTGCGGGAAGCGGCCCGCCGCGTGCTTGGTCTGTATCCGTACCGTGTTCAGCTCATGGGTGGTGTCTCCCTCCACGGCGGGAACATCTCCGAGATGAAAACCGGTGAAGGTAAAACGTTGACGGCGACCATGCCGGTGTACTTGAATGCGATCACAGGTAAAGGCGTTCACGTCATCACGGTCAATGATTACCTGGCGAGCCGTGATGCCGAGGAAATGGGCAAGTTGTACAACTTCCTTGGCCTGACTGTCGGCCTGAACCTGAACTCCATGTCCAAGGACGAGAAGCGGGAAGCGTATAAAGCCGATATTACATACGGTACGAATAACGAATTCGGTTTCGACTACCTTCGTGACAATATGGTCCTGTACAAAGATCAAATGGTGCAGCGTGACCTTCATTTTGCCGTCATTGATGAGGTTGACTCAATTCTAATCGATGAAGCCCGTACGCCACTCATCATTTCAGGTAACGCACAGCGCACGCCTCAGCTTTATATCCAGGCGAATGCGGTCGTCCGTACGCTGAACAGAGATGAAGACTACACTTATGATGAAAAAACAAAGGGTGTGCAACTGACCGAAGATGGAATCAGCAAGGTGGAGAGAGCGTTCCACATTGAAAACCTGTTCGAT
>NZ_AP022842.1:0-10000 GCF_011398925.1 Bacillus sp. KH172YL63 | reverse complement strand
GTATGATCGGAATTAAAGGGCTGCCTGAATGGATTTCCGTCGGCTTTCGTTTTCTCTATCACCAGTTCGGTTATGTGAAACGCCTGAAGAATACCCAGGTGCTCTTCTTCGATCACCGTATTCTTTGGAATGATCGGACTTGCCGCCAAACCCATGACGTCCTCAGCTACGATGCATCCTGTTTGTATTTCTGAAGCATGTACCTTCAACTATAAACACCTCTTATCTCACCTTTTCCTTATATTTATTTTACCAAATTTTTCTGGTTCGTGTTGGTCTTTTCAAAAAAATAAGCTATTTCCAGCAATGAATTGCTGGAAATAGCTTATGAGTCATTTATTCATTGGTATCGTCGTTTGTTTCTTCTGGAGCCGTGCTGTCTTCTGCTGCTGGCTGCTCGGTTCCTTCAACAGATTCCACCGGTTGCTCCGTCTCTTCTTCATCTTCTTTTTCGACTTTGGCTACGGTTGAAACAAATTCGCTGTCTTGAAGGCGGATCAGTTTTACCCCTTGGGTATTACGGCCGGTTGTTGAAATGTCATTCACGTCCATACGGATCAGGACGCCATGGGCGGTGATGATCATGAGGTCTTCTTCACCTGTAACAGCTTTAACAGAGACAAGTTCTCCATTACGTTCGGTGATGTTACATGTTTTCAATCCTTTACCGCCCCGTGTCTGAATCCGGTATTCGCTTGCCGGCGTACGTTTACCGTAACCTTTTTCCGTGACGACAAGCACATCGTCTTTTTCTTCAAGGATTTCCATCCCGACAACGATGTCATCGCCGCTCAGGTTGATCCCCTTCACCCCTGTAGCAGTTCGTCCCATTGAACGGACATCTGTTTCAGGGAATCGGATGAGCATGCCGTTTTTCGTACCGATGATCATATCTTTCTCTCCATCGGTCAGTTTGACGGAAATGAGCTCGTCGTTTTCACGAAGGTTGATGGCAATTAAGCCGTTCGTCCGGATGTTGGCGAAATCTGAGACTGGGGTCCGTTTGGAAATACCTTGTTTCGTTGTAAAGAACAGGTACCAGTCGTCCACGAATTCCTCGACGCGGATCATCGCATTGATCCATTCATCTTTCTCTACACCGAGCAGGTTGATGATTGGAAGCCCTTTGGCTGTCCTGCTGAACTCTGGGATTTCATATCCTTTCGCACGGTATGCTTTCCCTTTGTTTGTAAAGAATAGAATGGTGTCATGGGTTGATGTTGTCAATAAGTTCTCGACGAAATCTTCATCATTCGTACCCATCCCCTGGATTCCTCTTCCTCCACGCTTTTGGCTGCGGTAGGTCGAGACAGGGAGACGTTTGATGTATCCATTATGAGTAAGGGAGACGACGATGTTTTCCCTTGGGATCAAGTCTTCGTCCTCAATATTTTCAATGCCACCTGCAACAATTTCAGATCTTCTTTCATCGTTGAAGCGCTCTTTGATTTCAATCAGCTCTTCACGGATGATTTCAAGGACCTTTTCATCATCTGCAAGGATCGCTTTCAATTCTGCAATCAGCTTGACCAACTCTTGATATTCTTCTTCAATCTTTTCCCGCTCCAAGCCGGTTAAACGTTGAAGACGCATGTCAAGAATAGCTTGAGCCTGTTTGTCAGAAAGGGAGAACTTCTCCATCAGGCCTTGCTTGGCAAGTTCCGTTGTTTGTGATCCACGGATCAGGGCAATAATTTCATCGATATGATCCAATGCGATCCGCAAACCTTCCAGGATGTGTGCCCTTGCTTCTGCTTTTCGCAGTTCGAATTCCGTTCTGCGGCGGATGACGACCCGTTGATGCTGTAAGTAATGATACAGGCATTCTTTCAGGTTCAATACTTTCGGCTGTCCATTCACAAGCGCAAGCAGGTTGATCCCGAAGCTTGTTTGCAGGGCTGTTTGTTTGTACAGATTATTAAGTAAGACATTTGCATTGGCATCTTTTCTTACTTCGATGACGATCCGCATACCATTACGGTCCGATTCATCCCGTAAATCTGTGATTCCATCGATTTTCTTATCACGGACAAGGTCCGCAATCTTTTCAATCAATCTCGCTTTATTCACCTGATAAGGGATCTGATGGACGATGATCGTTTCTTTTCCATTGCTCTTTTGTTCGATTTCCACACGGGCGCGCATCGTGATGGAACCTTTTCCAGTTTCATAGGCACGGCGGATCCCGCTTCTGCCCACAATGAGGCCGGCAGTAGGGAAGTCAGGTCCGTAGATATATTCCATCAGCTCTTGGATGGTAATATCCTCGTCCTTACTCAGCGCAAGGATTCCGTCGATGACCTCTCCAAGATTGTGTGGAGGGATATTGGTAGCCATACCGACAGCAATCCCTGAAGAACCGTTCACTAACAAGTTCGGGAATCTGGCCGGCAATACTTCCGGCTCTCTTTCCGTACCGTCATAGTTATCTTTATAGTCAATCGTGTCTTTATTGATATCGCGAATCAGTTCCATCGAAATCTTAGACATACGTGCTTCTGTATAACGCATCGCAGCTGCTGCGTCGCCATCCACAGAACCGAAGTTACCGTGGCCGTCAACGAGCATGTAACGATAGTTGAAGTCCTGTGCCATACGGACCATTGTGTCATAAACGGCAGAGTCACCATGCGGGTGATACTTACCGATTACTTCACCGACGATACGGGCGGATTTCTTATACGCTTTATCAGATGTCATACCCAGATCATTCATCGCGTACAAAATACGGCGATGGACGGGCTTAAGGCCGTCACGTGCATCAGGTAGGGCACGGGAAACGATGACACTCATCGCATAGTCCAGGAAAGATGAGCGCATTTCACTGCTAATATTAATCTCTTTCACATTCGATCTTGGTGCTTCTGCCATAGTAAAAGGGACCTCCTTTTCAAGAAAGGTTTAGACCTTTCTCATTTTTTACCTTGTCCGCTATGTAAAAGACAGGATAGCACGTTGTCTATCCTGCATGATGTTTCTTCAGGTCTAACTACCAGGATTAAATATCCAGGTTCTTTACGTAAGCTGCGTTTTCTTCAATGAAGTTACGTCTCGGCTCTACTTTGTCTCCCATGAGGATATCAAAGGTTTCATCAGCTTCGATGGCATCTTGAAGGCTTACTTGCAGCAGCGTTCGGGATTCAGGATCCATTGTCGTTTCCCACAGCTGCTCCGGATTCATTTCTCCAAGACCTTTGTAACGCTGGATACTCGGTTTAGGGGTAGGGGAGATTTCCCCAAGGATACGGTCGAGTTCTTTATCGTTGTAGGCATACTCGATTTTCTTCCCTTGCTGGATCTTGTACAAAGGAGGCTGGGCGATGTAGATATAGCCCGCTTCGATGATGTTTCTCATGTAACGGTAGAAGAACGTCAACAATAGTGTACGGATATGGGCACCATCGACGTCGGCATCGGTCATGATGACGATCTTATGGTATCTTGCCTTCTCCAGGTTGAAGTCTTCGCCGATCCCTGTCCCAAGGGCGGTGATGATCGCACGCACCTCATTGTTGGAAAGGATCTTGTCCAGGCGCGCCTTTTCTACGTTGATGATTTTACCACGCAATGGAAGGATCGCTTGGAAATGACGGTCACGGCCTTGTTTAGCCGATCCGCCGGCTGAGTCACCCTCAACCACATATATTTCACTGATGCTTGGGTCTTTGGAAGAACAGTCTGCCAATTTACCAGGAAGGCTGGAAATTTCCAAGGCACTCTTACGACGGGTAAGCTCCCTTGCTTTTTTCGCAGCGAGTCTGGCACGTGCAGCCATCAGACCTTTTTCGACCACTTTGCGGGCAACAACCGGATTTTCAAGCAGGAATGTTTCCAGATGCTCTGAGAAAAGGGAATCTGTGATTGTTCTTGCTTCTGAGTTACCCAGTTTTGTTTTCGTCTGCCCTTCGAACTGTGGATCGGGATGTTTGATCGAGATGATCGCAGTCAATCCTTCACGTACATCTTCCCCGGAAAGATTCGCATCACTTTCCTTGAACACATTATTCTTTCGGGCGTAGTCATTGATGACCCTTGTCAATGCCGTCTTGAATCCGGACTCATGTGTTCCGCCTTCGTGTGTATGGATATTGTTGGCGAATGAATAAAGATTGCTCGCAAACCCATCATTGTACTGGAGGGCGATTTCAATCGTGATTTCATCTTTTTCGCCTTCAATATAGATCGGCTCTTCATGGATGACTTCTTTCGAACGGTTAAGATGCTCAACGTAGGACTTAATCCCGCCTTCATAGTGGTAGTCTTTACGTTTTCCTTCCCCGCGCTTGTCTTCGATGCTGATCTGAATCCCTCTGTTCAAGAAGGCGAGCTCACGGATACGATTGGCCAATGTGTCATAATCGTACTCCGTCGTTTCAGTGAAGATTTCAGGGTCCGGTGTGAAATGGATGACCGTTCCTGTTTTTTCTGTTTCTCCGATCACTTTCAGATCGAAGCTTGGAACACCTTTTTCGAATTTCTGGTAATAGATCTTTCCATCGCGGTGGACGTGCACTTCAAGCTCTGTGGAAAGGGCATTTACGACTGATGCACCTACACCGTGGAGTCCTCCGGATACTTTATATCCGCCTCCGCCGAATTTACCACCTGCGTGAAGTACGGTCATGATGACCTCGACTGCCGGACGTCCCATCTTCTCGTGGATACCGACCGGGATACCGCGCCCGTTATCCGTGACCGTGATGCTGTTGTCCTTTTCGATGATCACTTCGATTTCATTACAGTGACCCGCTAATGCTTCATCGATACTGTTATCGACGATTTCCCATACCAAGTGATGAAGGCCTCTGCCGCTCGTTGATCCAATATACATCCCCGGTCTTTTCCGGACGGCCTCCAAGCCTTCTAAAACCTGAATCTGATTTTCATCATAGGACTGACCTTGCTGTGCTTGTTGTTGTTCCATAGTCATACTGATTCACCTACACTTTCTAACCTTCAGGGCTTTTGAATTTCTATAGTAAATTCTCATAGTTCGAGTATTTCTTTGACCGTTTCTTCAACGTACTTGACGCCAATGGCGAAAGATACAACTCATTGGTCGTGATGACAAGTGATTTATATGAACCCTTTGCAAGATTACAAAGGTTTTTATCCTTCGTTTTTAAAAATTGTTGGATTTCCTCAGAGAATTGAACGGTGTCTCGATCAATAATTGCAATGATTTCGTCTGTACGTACCATGACATCTTCTCCAACATGAATGTACAAGGTAACACCTCATTTCACTCTTTTCATTGATCCGGCTTCCACTTCGAATGTGGTCGCCTCGTTTAAGGTTTGGTGATCGATACCATCCACGTTTGTTGTCGTGACGAACGTCTGGACTTTCCCCTGAATGGTATTGAGTAAGTGGGATTGACGATAATCATCCAGTTCAGACAAAACATCATCAAGAAGTAAGATGGGATATTCTTTGATTTCAGAATGAATCAGCTCGATTTCAGCGAGCTTCACAGAAAGGGCCGTCGTCCGTTGCTGCCCCTGTGATCCAAATGTCTGGACATCCCGGCCGTTCACGATGAATTGCAGATCATCCCTATGGGGACCTACCAGTGTCACACCCCGGTCGATTTCCCGTTCACGGATATCATTGAATTTCTGTTCGTATATATCTACCATTTTCGACCATTCTTGACTATCTGATACGCCCAGGGACGGTTTATATAAGATTTCGAGCGTTTCTAAGTTCCTTGAGATCCCCGAATGGATCGGTTTTGCCCAACTTTCGAGAAGCTGAACGAATTCGAACCGCTTTTTGGTGATTTTCACCGCCATCTCGATAAACTGCTCCGTCAGGACGTCAAGCATCGTCTGGTCTTTTTGTTTTCGCGTTTGCAACTGTTTCAGATAATGATTCCGCTGCTGTAATATTTTTTGATAAAGGCTGATATCATGTAAATAAACAGGTGATACCTGTCCGATTTCCATATCGATAAAACGACGCCTTACCTGAGGGCTCCCTTTTACTAAGTGGAGATCCTCAGGTGCGAACATGACTACATTCATATTGCCGACATACTGGCTCAGCTTGGACTGTTCCAAGTGATTGCTCTTCGCTTTTTTCCCTTTTTTCGAAAGAATAAGCTCAAGTGGCAATGAACCATTATACTTCTGTATCCTACCTTTTATTTTAGCATATTCCTCGTCCCAGCGGATTAAATCTTTGTCATTTGACGTGCGGTGGGACTTGGCCATAGCCAATACATAGATAGACTCCATGATATTCGTCTTCCCCTGGGCATTTTCCCCAAGGATGACGTTCACTTTATTCTCGAACGTCACGTCGATCGATTCATAATTTCGATAGTTCCTCAACTCTAACTGTTCAATGTACATGGACATAACATCCTTTATTATTCTCCGGCAATCACGAATGCTCCTACTTCCGGAATTTCAATTGTGTCACCAATCGTGAGCTTTCTGCCTCTTCGCTGGTCTTGCTCGCCGTTTATGTATACTTCATATTCACTCAGGAACCATTTCGCCATGCCGCCTGACTGAATCACTTCAGCAAGCTTCAGGAATTGGCCCAGTGTGATGATTTCTGTACCGATTGTGATCTCTTTTGCCACTTATAATCACTACTTTCCGTATAAAGTCTCTAATATCTTATTTTACTCTAAATGAATGTAAGTCACAACTAACGAAAATTGGACTAGATTGCAGCTGTATAAACAGGTCCCGGTGTGGAGCGATTTTTATTCTTTTGTTAGTAAAAAAATTTATAGATGTGTTTCTAGTGATTTTTCAAAACCAAAGGCTGTTTTCGTTAACATCGTGGCTTTGATATAAGCGAGATGCGGTGTTGATTTCCGCTACAGATGCTCGCTTTCCGCGGGGCTGGCGGTGAGCCTCCTCGGACTTTGTCCTGCGGGATCTCACCTGTCCAGCGGTTCCCGCAGGAGTCGAGCATCTTCCGCTACAATCAACCATCGGAGTTAAAAACCTAAAAAATTCCCTGTATTAATCATCTTCTGAATAGTAGTGATCAGCGCAATTTAAGTAGATTGCGATTGATTCATTGCTATGGCAATTTTTTTATTACCCCGTCTCAAATTACCGAAGATGCTCACACTAACGTTAAATCGCAACAATCTATACGAAAACAGCCAAAACAAAAGAAAAACCAACACCCAATCGTGCCAGGTGTTGGTTTTTTGTTATGTGATGCAATCTGATTAAAGACTATTTTAGTACGTTCTAACCGGAAGGATCAACTGCAGGATCGAATCGTCGTGAAGTGGTTTCAGGACGAACGGTCTCATTGCCCCTGTGAAATTCACATGGATTTCTGTTCCTTCGATCGCTTTTAAGGCGTCCATCATATATTTCGCGCTAAAGGAGATTTTCAGTTCTTCTCCTTCAATCGACTGGCTTTGGACCTGCTCGATGACTTTCCCGATTTCCGGCGTGTTGGACGAAATTTCAATGACGCCGCCATCAAGAGTGGAAAGCTTAACTACGTTATTACGGCCTTCTCGTGCAAGAAGTGACGCACGGTCGATCGCCTGCAGGAATTCTTTCGTGTTTAGCGTCAATGCTGTCTTCGTATCTGAAGGAATCAATCTGCTTGTATCAGGATAGTTCCCTTCTAATAGACGGGAGAAGAACAACAGATGCTTCGCTTTGAAAAGAACCTGGTTTTCAGTGATGACAATTTCCACCGGCTCATCCGTATCATCAAGGATTTTATTCAGCTCATTCAAACTTTTCCCCGGGATGACAATATTGTAAGACGCATCATGATTCGTTTCGATCGGTGCTTTTCTCATTGCCAGCCTGTGGCTGTCTGTTGCAATACAGCTCAGTTCGCCGTTTTCAATTTGACAGTTTACACCTGTCAAGATCGGGCGTGTTTCTGAGGTGGACACTGCGAACACGGTTTGTCTGATCATTGTTTTCAGAAGATCGGTTGAAACCTTGATCCCGTTTCCTTCTTCAATTTGAGGAAGGTGCGGGTATTCTTCCGGGTCCAGTCCGTTTAGATTGAATTCAGCCTGTCCTGAACGGATGACGGTTTGCAGATGATTTTGAACCTCGATCTCTACAGTGTCTTTCGGAAGCTTTTTGACGATTTCACTAAAGAACTTCGCTTGCAGTACGATGCCGCCAGTATTCATGATTTCAACAATTTCAGTTCCTTCTTCTTCAACCGGGATGAAAGACTCAATGGAAATATCAGAGTCACTTCCCGTCAATGTGACGCCGTCTTCGGTAGCAATGATTTTGATTCCTGTCAGAATCGGGATTGTTGTTCTTGAAGTGACAGCTTTCATGACATCCTGGACACTTTGCACAAGATGGTCCCTTTGAATAACAAATTTCATGATTGTTTCCTCCAATTTACACATAATTTTTTGGACTGAATCATATACTAATAATTTATTTAAAAAATAGTAATAGAAGTAGTAGGTCCTGTTGATATGTGGATAAGTCCATAAATCGAACGTAAACACAGCCTATCCACATGTGGACAGACTGTGTGTTAGTCAGGCAGAGTTATTCACATTATCCAGTTTGCTTGTTTGTAAAATCAGCTCTTTAAAGCTTCGCGGATTTCCTTCAATTGCTGCTGAAGAAGGGAATCGGCGCCAAGTAAAGTACTGATCTTCTCGTGGGCATGAATGACCGTCGTATGATCACGGCCCCCAAACTCTTCCCCGATTTTCGGCAGGGATGAATCGGTCATTTCCCTTGATAGATACATGGCGATCTGCCTTGGGAATGCGATTGACTTTGTCCGTTTCTTCGCTTTGAAGTCTTCAAGCTTCACGTTGAAGTGCTCACCTACAACCCGCTGAATCTCCTGGATCGTGATCACCCTCGGTTTCGAGCTTGGGATGATATCCTTCAATGCTTCAGCGGCAAGGTCGGCATTTATATCTTTATTGATAAGTGATGAGTACGCCACTACACGGATCAGGGCGCCTTCTAACTCACGGATGTTGGAATCGATTTGATTCGCAATATATAGCATGGCTTCATTCGGGATATCCAACCCTTCAGCCTTGGCTTTCTTACGTAAGATCGCAATCCTTGTTTCCAGATCAGGGGGCGTGATGTCTGTAATTAGGCCCCATTCAAAGCGGGAGCGAAGTCGATCTTCAAGCGTCGGGATCTCTTTAGGAGGACGATCACTGGAGATGACAATCTGCTTGCTCTCTTCATGCAATGTATTGAAAGTATGGAAAAATTCCTCTTGCGTTTGTTCTTTCCCGGCTAAAAATTGAATATCATCAATCAGTAAAACATCAACATTCCGGTATTTGTTGCGGAAATCGACGGCTTTATTGTCCCTGATCGAGTTGATGAATTCATTTGTGAACTTTTCTGAGGAAAGATAAACCACTTTGGCAGCAGGATTATGCTCCAGCACATAATGACCGATCGCATGCATTAAGTGAGTCTTTCCGAGTCCCACTCCACCATAGATAAAGAGGGGATTATACGCCTTTGCAGGTGCTTCGGCAACAGCGAGTGATGCGGCATGGGCGAAACGGTTGCCTGAACCGATGACAAAGGTATCGAAAGTATATTTAGCGTTCAGCATATTCTGGTTGATATCCTGCTGATCGTCGTCTTTCATCGGCTTCTTTGGCGGAATTTGAATATCAAATTCTTCAGGTTCCTGGTTTTGAGGAATGATGAATTTCACAACTAATTCTTCGCCGGTGATATCATATAAAACCCCGGAGATTAGCTGAGAATACCGACCTTCCAACCAATCTCTTGCAAATTCATTTGGAGCAGTGATGACAAGGGTGTCCCCTTGAATGGAATGGGCCTTAGTTGATTTTAACCAAGTATCAAAGCTTGGCTTACTGATCTTCTTTTCGATATTTTCTAAGGCTTTGCTCCAAAGATCCCCGATATTCTCCAATCCTGATCCCTCCTTTTCTCAGTTTGTATAACCTCTGTACAACATATACGGTCTATAAATTCCGTTAACTTTTGTGTTTTTATAAAAATACAAAGCAGTG